>CAMBMC010000192.1 GCA_945868555.1 Chitinophaga pinensis
CCAAAGTGAACACGAACAGTTTGGATTGGACGGAACACCGTTGAAACCAGAAGGACGTCCATCTTGGCCAACGACTTTGATTTCTGATAAGTCTCGCGTGTACAAAGGTGGTTCATGGAGAGATAGAGCTTACTGGTTGGCTACTGGAAACCGTCGCTTCCTGGATGAAGATAAATCAACATGTACCATCGGATTCAGGTGCGCAATGGATCGCATCGGAAGTCCAACGGGTATGAATTACGACAGTAAAAAGAAGAAAAAAGGATAACCTTAATACGAAAAGCCCGTTGAAAAGCGGGCTTTTTTTATGTCTCATTATTTATGGAAAATCTATTCGATTTATTTGAACAGACATCTGGTGTATCTATTGACACCCGAAAGATTGAATTGAACTGTCTCTTTATCTGTCTTAAAGGAGAAAATTTCGATGGAAATCAGTTTGCAGAGGATGCACTAATAAAAGGCGCGAAATATGTGATTTCTGACAATCCCATCCATGCCAACAAGGACAAGATCTTCGTTGTAGAAGACTCCCTTTCTTTTCTGCAGCAACTTGCACGACATCACCGTCGGAAAATGCGTGCTAAAGTGATTGGGATTACTGGAAGTAACGGAAAAACGAGCAGCAAAGAACTTATTAATTGTGTTCTTTCACAAGGATTTGACGTTCTCGCCACAGAGGGCAACTTGAACAACCACATCGGCGTGCCACTTACCCTACTCCGTTTGAAGCAGCACCATCAGATCGCGATTATCGAAATGGGCGCAAATAAGTTCAAAGACATCGAAGAATTGTGTGCGATTGCAGAGCCGAATTATGGAATCATCACAAACATCGGAAAGGCGCACTTGGAAGGATTCATAAATTTCGAAGGTGTCTTGAAAACAAAAACCGAACTCTATCATGCCGTTTCATCTGTAGGAGGTACCATCGTGTTCAATGACGATGATGCGGTATTGAAAAATCACTTGCCACAAAATGTCACACTTTACTCCTATGGAGCAAACGATTCAGCAACTATTCAAGGCAATTTAATTGGGATGAATCCTTATGTTCAATTTTCTTGGAAATCCGGAGTGTACTCGAGTGGCACCGTGAGCACCCACATGATCGGCACTTACAATTTTTACAATTTCCTCGCTGCGATATCATTCGGAAAAATCTTTGGATTAGCGGAAGAAATGATCAATTCAGCTATAAAATCATACATCCCCGAGAATAATCGCTCTCAGGTGATGAAAACAGCAAACAACACGCTTATTCTGGATTGCTACAATGCCAATCCCACAAGCATGAAGTCAGCATTGGAAAGTTTTGCTTTGATTGATTCACCGAAAAAATTCTTCATCATTGGTGATATGCTTGAGTTAGGTGCAGAAAGTTTACATGAACACCGCATCATTCTTGAATTGGCTGAGCAACTAAATCTTCGAGGCATCACGGTTGGACCAATTTTCAAGTCACTCAACTCCCTGATTCTTCTTCACCAATTCTCAACAACATTGGAAGCAGCTGATTTCTTGATTCAAGAACCACAAAACGGAGCCATGATTCTCCTTAAAGGTTCACGCGGAATTGGTTTAGAGAAGTTGGGAAATTCATTGTAAAAGAAAAGGGAGACCATTGCCTCCCTTCCACTATTTCATTTTCCGAAATTACACATCCAATACCGCGCGAGAAATAACAATCTTCTGCACTTCCGATGTTCCTTCGTAAATCTGAGTAATCTTCGCGTCACGCATCAAACGTTCCACATGGTATTCTTTCACATATCCATATCCACCGTGGATTTGAACAGCTTCAGTTGTTTGTTCCATCGCAACTTTTGATGCATACAATTTCGCCATTGCACTTGATGTTCCGTAATCTCTTCCTGCATCTTTATCTGCAGCAGACTTATACACCAACAAACGAGCGGCTTCAATTTCTGTCGCCATGTCTGCAATTTTAAAAGCAATCGCTTGGTGCTTGTAGATTTCTTTTCCAAACGCTTTACGTTCTTTCGAGTATGCCACAGACAATTCCAATCCGCCTGCAGCAATTCCAAGCGCTTGAGCAGCAATTCCAATTCGGCCACCTGCAAGTACCTTCATCGCGAATTTAAATCCAAATCCATCTTCGCCAATGCGGTTTTCCTTTGGCACCTTCACATCGTTGAACAACAAGGTGTGTGTATCACTTCCGCGAATCCCCATCTTATCTTCTTTCGCTCCAACGATAAATCCTTCCATCCCACGTTCAATGATAAATGCATTGATTCCGCGGTGTCCAGCTTCAACATTCGTTTGCGCAATTACTAAATAAACAGATGCCGATGAACCATTCGTAATCCAGTTTTTTGTTCCGTTCAATAGGTAATGGTCTCCTTTATCTATGGCCGTTGTACGTTGAGATGTAGCATCAGAACCTGCTTCTGGCTCCGACAAACAAAATGCACCAATCTTTTCACCTTTCGCAAGGGGTACAAGGAATTTCATCTTTTGCTCTTCGGAACCATACTTTTCCAAGCCCCAGCAAACAAGTGAATTGTTCACCGACATACACACCGAAGTAGATGCATCCACCTTAGAAATTTCCTCCATTGCCAACACATAAGACAAGGTATCCATTCCACTTCCTCCGTACTTCGGATCAACCATCATCCCCATAAATCCAAGTTCGCCCAACTGACGAATCTCGTCTGCTGGAAAACGCTGTTCGCGATCGCGGTCGATAACTTCCCGTTTTAGGACATTCTGAGCAAAATCGCGTGCAGCGTCCTTAACTGCTAAATGTTCTTCAGATAATTCAAAATTCATGATGATATGTTGTGTTTAGTTCGTTTCGAATACAAATGTAATCGAATAATTTTTACTTTTATCCAACTATGGAAGCGACTGTATATGAAATAATCGGATTAATGTCAGGCACATCCCTCGATGGACTAGATATTGCGCATGTCCGTTTTCAGTTCTCAGAGTCATCAGCTGTTGAATTTGAAATACTCCACTGCAAAACAGTGCCTTATACAGATGAACTTATTCAGCAACTAACCCAGACCGACCAACTGTCCCTTTCTTCCGTAATGGTGCTCGACAAAGCACTCGGAAAGTTTTACGCCGATGAGATCAATGGTTTTATTAAAGAAAATCAAATTTCAAAAAAGAACATTGATGCGATTGCTTCTCACGGACAAACCATACTTCATCAGCCTTCAAATGGATTTACTTTACAAATTGGCTGTGGCACAACCCTCGCTTACCTTTCTGGAATAAAAGTAATAAACGACTTCCGTACAAAAGATGTTATTGCAGGTGGTCAAGGTGCACCACTCGTTCCCATTGGAGATTTTGACTTATTCAATGACAAAGCAGAGGCCTTTCTGAACATTGGCGGCTTCACAAATGTGAGCTTCAAAAAAGAAGGAGAAATCAGTGCCTTTGATATTACACCAGGAAACCTCCCATTGAATAAATTGGCTGCGTCTAAAGGATTGCCTTACGACAAAGATGGTGAACTAGCCCGATCGGGAGAAATCAATTTCTTTTTACTGGACCTACTAAACACCTTGCCGTATTATGCGCAAGAAGCTCCAAAATCCTTAGGGACAGAATGGCTGGAAGAACATTTTTATCCGCTCGTTAAGTTTGATAAAGAAATTGAAAACAACTTGCGCACACTGACAGAGCACATTGGCAATCAGGTAGGTAATGTACTAAACGACACTGGTGTAAAAACGGTGTTGGTCACTGGGGGCGGCGCTAAAAACGCCTTTTTGATGGAGCGCATTCGAAGTTATTTTAACGGTGAACTGATTGTTCCAGATACCACAATCATCGATTTCAAGGAAGCCATAATTTTCGCCTATTTAGGAGCACTTTATTTAGGTGGAAAGCCGAATGCACTCTGCTCTGTGACAGGAGCTCAGCGCAATACTTCCGGCGGAGTGTTGCATCTCCCTTAACTCTGCAGGAGTTATTCACATTCCGTTTGTGGTTAAATTCAATTCTCCTCCTTCGTTCACGTAAATTAATCCTTATTTTTGCCCTGTTTGCAAACCTTTAAGATGAAAGATCTCCTCGATAAATTCGAGAATAAACGTCCGGAAATTGTTTTTGAATGGAAAGATTCAGAAACAGAAGCCGAAGGATGGGTAGTTATCAACTCGCTTCGCGGTGGTGCTGCCGGCGGTGGAACGCGGATGCGTGTCGGACTCGACAAACGCGAAGTGGAATCACTGGCCAAGACCATGGAAGTAAAATTCACTGTGTCAGGTCCCGCGATTGGTGGAGCAAAGTCAGGAATTAATTTCGACCCTAAAGATCCTCGAAAAGAAGGCGTTTTGCGTCGTTGGTTTGCTGCAGTTTCTCCTTTATTAAAGCATTATTACGGCACAGGGGGTGATTTGAATGTGGATGAAATTCACGAAGTCATTCCAATCACTGAAGATTGTGGCGTTTGGCATCCTCAGGAAGGCGTTTTTAATGGGCATTTTCAGCCGCGAGAAGCTCAAAAAATAAACCGAATCGGTCAATTGCGCCAAGGCGTATTGAAAGTTGTTGAAGATCCAAGATATACGCCAGATGTTAACCGCAAATACGTGGTAGCTGATATGATTACAGGCTTTGGTGTTGCTGAAAGCATTCGTCATTTCTACTCCATTTGGGGTGGAAATCTCACTGGAAAGCGAATCATCATTCAAGGATGGGGAAATGTTGGATCCGCTGCCGCTTATTACCTGGCGCAAAATGGTGCAACAATCGTTGGGATCATTGACCGCGTTGGTGGACTTATCCGTGAAGATGGATTCTCGTTTGACGAAATTCGTTCACTCTTCCTCAATAAAAATGGAAATGAACTCGTTTCGGAAGGAATGCTTTCTTATGACGATGTCAATAAGTGCATTTGGGATGTACATGCAGATGTATTTATTCCATGTGCAGGGTCTCGAATGATCACTGAAAATCATTTGTCGCGCATGATTGCAGCAGGAGTGTCTGTGATCTCCTCTGGAGCGAATGTCCCCTTTGCAGACCCTCAAATTTTCTTCGGTCCTATTGCGGACAAAGCGGATGAATCCATTTCCTTGATTCCAGACTTTATTTCCAACTGTGGAATGGCACGCGTATT
Source organism: Chitinophaga pinensis (assembly GCA_945868555.1). Classification (GTDB taxonomy): domain Bacteria; phylum Bacteroidota; class Bacteroidia; order Flavobacteriales_D; family Crocinitomicaceae; genus M0103. The sequence continues at coordinate 5,111 of CAMBMC010000192.1, forward strand.
CGCCTACCTCATGAGTAATGACCTTCACACCATTAGTGATGAGGGGATTTTTAACGATGCAAGTGAAACTATTTTTTCTGCTTTAAGTAAAACACACGCCAGACATACTGAAAATACAGGAATTGCGAAGGAAGCTTTCGCTATTGCCTTGGATCAGCTGGTATAATGCCTAACCTACAATAAATTATTAACTAAAAACCAAAATCAAATGTTATCAGTAGTTGTTTTAATCTTCGTCCTCGGATACGTCGCCATTACGAT
>CAMBMC010000193.1 GCA_945868555.1 Chitinophaga pinensis
ACTTAGTATTAATTGGGTTGATCCATTTTAATCTTATTACAATCAATGAACCGTCACACTTATTAAACAATCCGATCTCTGCAATATATACCCCTTTTTCATTTATATTGGTTTATGAGGTGTATCTTTTAATTTACTACCTCCCAAAATCAACTTCTATTTATATCTCAAAGCAATATGAAATTATTTCACTCATCATTATTAGAAGATTGTTCAAAGATCTTTCAGATTTATCACTTTCGTCTCATTGGTTTAGCATTAAAAATGATTTGCAGTTTACCTATGATTTAATAGCATCGGTCTTTTTATTCTATTTAATTTATCTATTCCATGTTCAACGAACCAGAGTCTTTAGAACAATTAAAAATAGTGAAAATCAATCTTCAAGTATTTCAAAGTTTATCAAAGCAAAAAAATGGATAGCAACTGCCTTAGTTCCTGTGCTCTTGATCATTGCAATATATTCATTTTTAAACTGGAGTATTAGTATCTTTCAACCACTTGAAAATAATGCTATTTCTTTCAAGAACATCAACAATATTTTCTTTGAACAGTTTTTCAATATTCTAATTATTGCCGATGTAATCTTGTTGTTAATTTCATTTTTCCACACAGACGATTTCCATAAAGTTATTCGGAATTCAGGGTTTCTTATTTCAACCATATTAATTCGAATATCTTTTTCTGTTGATGGGATCATAAACAATATACTGATTGTTTCTGCTATTTTATTTGGGCTTTCAATGCTTTTTATACATAATAAATTTGAAAAGAAGTTAGCAGAAAAAATTCAAGAAAGTAATGAAATAGAGGAGTGAAAAAAATCATAGAATAAAAGAAAACTTATAATTTAGAAATGAGTAAAAACTTTAAGCGCTAACAGCTTCCAAAACCCAAAACCCTGCGGTCTCGAAAGCTTTAGGGAAAACAAGCTTAAGGTCGCTTACACCGGAGAACGTTTTATATTCTTTACTGATGATTTACGCTGTTTTTATCTATGAAGTATGCTGTGATTTTTATGAATTGAGAAATAATTTAGTACATTCACATTCAAATCTTTTTAGAATTCTATTTCGCTACTTATGTCTGAACTAATTAAAGTACTTGTTGTCGATGACCATGCGTTGATTCGTGAAGCATGGGTTTCTTTGCTGTCAACAGCACCTGGTATACAGGTGGTTGCGAAGACAGACAATGCTGATGATGCATATAATTTATCCATTCAATACCGCCCGGATGTGGTGCTAATGGACATTAATCTCAAAGGGAGTAATGGCTTCGATGCTGCGGAACGGATTTACAACAGTTTGCCAAAAACACGAATAATTGGTTTGACCTTGCACGATGAGATCAACTATGTGAAGAAGTTTTTATCAATTGGAGGGAAAGGGTATTTGACGAAGAACATCAATCGTGAAGAGCTCATTGCTGCAGTGCATGCGGTGTACAAAGGTGAAACCTACATCGCAAGTGAAATTAAAGATCGTTATTTTGCGTCCTTACTGCATTTGGATAACGAAGAGAATAAAAAAGAAGTTACCCTGAAGGAAATTGAGGTAATTAAATTGATTGCCAAAGGATTGACTTCAAAAGAAATTGCGGATCAATTGTTCCTTTCGCCACGTACGGTGGAAACACACCGCCACAATATCTTAAAAAAACTAGATTTTTCCAATGCGGCACAATTGACGGGCTGGGCAAAGGAAAAAGGATACCTTTAATTGCAAGTTGTTACATTTCTATATCTAAAATTGTAGAGTATGAGTAAAAACGCTGTTGTTGTTGAAGATTTTAAACTGATCGCTGCGGTATGGGAAGAAATTCTTGTGGCGATGGGTTATTCAGTTACCGTATTTACCAACGGCGAAAACATTGTGGAGCCAATTTTACAGCTAGAACCAGAAGTGGTTTTGATGGACATCAACTTACCGCGCGATAAGAATGGATTGGAAATTTCTCGTGAATTGATTCAATCGAATTCAAGCATCCGCATCATGGCCATCACGATGCAGGATCAGCCTCATTATTTGTTGAAAGCGAAGGAAATTGGATTGAAGGGCTATGTGCTGAAAAATGCATCCATTTCGACCATTAAAGAAGCTATAAAATCGGTTGCTGAAGGCGGAGAGTATTTCTCTGAAATGCCAGGGGTATAAGGATACCTAAAACTCAATAATGATAGCCGTTCCTTCTCCTGGAGCACTGATGAGTTCAAGGGAAGCGTTGGCCACCTGAGCACGTTTTACCATGTTCTTCAACCCGAAGCCTGTTTCCATCTTACGCATGTCAAAACCAATTCCGTTGTCGTGAATTTCCAAGATCATTTTTTGATTGTGCTTTCCTATGTTGCATTCAATCGTTGTACATTCGGAATACTTGCGCGAGTTGGTGACAAATTCTTGAATGATACGGAAAATGTTGTACGCATTTTCTTGTGTCATGTGTGAGAGTGGAACTTTTTTGGCATTGTATACATATTCGATGTCGCCCGAGAGTTCATTCATCTTGCCAAAGTACACATCCAAGGCATAAAGCAATCCGCGGTCAAGTTCTGGCGGCGCGAGATTATAACACATCGATTTCATCAACATAATGCTCTCTTTTGCCAAATCACGGCAAATACCAATCATCCTGTTTTCCGTTTCGGACATTACCGTAGACAGGTACAAATTCAATGCTACAAGGTTTTGACCCAAGCCATCATGCAACTCCATTGCCATTCGGTTTCGTTCCTCATCGAGTGTTTCGTATACCAAACGTTCTTTCTCAAGTGCCGGTTTTTTCTTTTCGTCAATGTCCTCAATATAGGCCAACCAAAAGTTTTTATCCTTTCGTTCAGAGAATTTTCCTGAAATCAAACGGTACCAATGTTCACTTCCGTCGGGTTTCATCAATCTAAACTCTGTATTGAATGAATCCTTGCCCTTTTTTAAGTGCTGGATCTTACTTAAAAATTCGGGGAGGTCATCTGGATGGAAGTTGGAGAGAAAATAGTTTTCGTCTGCAATCACGTGATCAATATCCAAAAATGGAAAAAGGATGTGAAAGTTGTCACTAAGAAAGCGAATGGATAAGCGTTTCCCGGCTAATAAATCAAAACCAAAATAAGCAATGGGCAATCCTGGAAAGTAACGGAAAAGGTTAGCTGCAGAGTCTGTATAACGCTCATTTAACCATACCTTAATCACGAATCCATCTGTTCCTATGGGGATCATTCCAATGCGCTCAATTCGGGGCATTGTAAAGCCTTCTGCAAGCTTGAGTTCCTTTTTGTGAATAAGGTGCTCGTAGAATGAAATAAGTGAAGATGGATTCAAGATGCGCTTCACGAAATCAATGACCATGCTGCCTTTTTCGCTCTCGTATTCTTTGTCACTAACAAGGTTTGAAGCGGTGTTATTGATGTAGAGAATTTTAAATTCGTTGTCAACGGTGATCAATGCCGTCTTCAAGTCGCCAAAAAAGGCATCAAGCTCTTGGTCCGAACCTGTCAATACTGACGTTCGAATCAATCTTTGAAGCTGAACAATATCTTCTGACGAATCAATTGCCGTACTTAGCACTTGGTTTTTTCTCATTGTTTGTAGTAATACCCCACAATAACTAAGACAAAGTAAGAATTTTATTTATTCGACATTTAGGCCAAATCAGTAAACTTAAACACACTCTATGGTTTAAAAGATAGGATGTATTGTTCTTTTGGTAACAAACACTCGCCAAATTACCTCATGTATTAAAAGAGTATTTACAAAAGAAGAAGAAAAATTTAGTTAGCTACAAGTATTTCAAAAACAAATGTTTAACTGAATAAATATACCTTAAAAATCGCATGAAAAAAGAGCTGAAGTCAACAAGCGTCGAAAACAGATTTGTAGACACTTAATGGAAGATTATTTTTGTGTGAATTGCTTAAATAATCAATTGATTTTCAATTGAATCAATACAATGCTAAACGGGTAGTTTATGTGCGCTCCGTCGTAACAAACACACGGTCTCGATCGATTTGATCGTTCAAGGCCTCGAAAAAGGCATCGCGCTCATTGAGTTCGATGCAGTCGATTGGGAAATCCAATTGCAATTCTTTGATGTAATGAAAATACACAGAATCTTGATGTATAGTCACTCGCCGCAGTCCAGTAAAATAGGCCAACACCACATCGCGGTCGGCAACTATGACTGCTTTTGAGGTCACTCCAGCCCTAAATTTTTTACCTATACCGCCTACCAAAAGAAAAACAACGTTGTCCACAGTGCAAAAAAGGTATCCTGCAGCAGGCACAATGGCAAGTGGTGTTATGGTGTAAAGGGCAAACCCAATAAAGCCTAGAACAAAGGCTTCAAGTAAGGTGTATACGACTATGCGCTTCATTCGGTTGCTACTTACTGGGACATTCCAACGAAAACGATCTGTTTGATTGATGATGCGCATACCCATCCATCGGCGGATACTTCTCCTGAGGTTAATGATTAAAATAAGTAAACCCAAGCCAAGAAATATTTCTGACCGATAGGGTATGTGCGCGCCTGTAGTCTTTAAAAAATCTACAGGTAGATCAAATCCTACATAAATGGTCATGGCCATGGTAGGAAAGAGCAAAAACAATAAGATTGCGTTGATGAATTTATTCATTTGGGATCATGGATAATTTGCGCTTCAGTACTTCAATTTTACTTTTGGAGGCATTGATTTTTACCTCTACTTCTTTTTTCAATTCGTCGGCGCCTTTGGAGTTCGCAAAGAAACCTAAGTTGTTTTCGTATTGTCGAATCTCATTTTTCAATCCTTCAATCTGTTGACGGATGTCTGATTTTTCGCGTGAAAATGCACGTGCCGAATCTTGACTTCCAGACAAGGTGTCGATGCGTGCCTGGAACATAACTTTTTCCTTTTCAGCACCCTCGAGTTTTATTTTGGAATAATGTGTATCAATGGCTGTTTTATAGGCATTGTAAATGCTGTCTTTCACTTTCATCGGCACGCGTCCTACGGCATTGAATGCTGTGGTAAATTCGCGCAAATCATCAAGCGCTTGTTTTTTAGTTTCAGGGACGATATAATTTTCAATCTGTTGAATAATTGCTTGTTTCGCAGCAAGATTTGTTTCAAATTCCTGGTCTTGTTCACCATAATGCTTTTGTCTGGCATTGAAAAAAGCATCACAAGCGCCGCGGAATTCAGACCAAAGTTTCTGCTCTATTTTTTGTCCTGCATGGCCAGATTCTTTCCATTTTTTCTGCAACACCATTAATTGATCGGCTGTTGCTTTCCAGTCAGTCGATTCACGAAGGGCATTGGCTTGCTCGATCAAGGCGCGTTTAGCCTGAGCGATGACCGAGTATTTTTCTTGTATTGTTCCAAA
>CAMBMC010000194.1 GCA_945868555.1 Chitinophaga pinensis
TGAATCTTGACTACCAGACAAGGTATCGATGCGTGCCTGAAACATTACCTTTTCCTTTTCTGCACCTTCGAGTTTTATTTTGGAGTAATGCGTATCAATGGCTGTTTTATAGGCATTGTAAATGCTATCCTTTACTTTTATCGGCACGCGTCCGATGGCATTGAATGCGGTGGTAAATTCCCGCAAATCATCAAGCGCTTGCTTTTTAGTTTCAGGGATGGTGTAACTTTCAATCTGTTGAATAATCGCTTGTTTCGCAGCGAGATTTGTTTCAAATTCCTGGTCTTGTTCACCATAGTGCTTTTGTCGAGCATTGAAAAAAGCATCACAAGCGCCTCGGAATTCAGACCAAAGTTTCTGCTCTATTTTTTGACCAGCATGGCCTGACTCTTTCCATTTTTTCTGCAAAACCATTAATTGGTCGGCTGTTGCTTTCCAATCAGTCGATTCACGAAGGGCATTGGCTTGCTCGATCAAGGCGCGTTTAGCCTGAGCGATGACCGAGTATTTTTCTTGTATTGTTCCAAAAAATGCTTTTTTACGGCCAAAGAAAACGTCGCATTCCCCTCTGAATTCCTGCCATACTTCTTCATTTTCTTTACGCGAACCAAAACCAATGCTCTTCCATGCCTCTTGAAATTCGAGCAGCCTCTCTGTGGCATCGTCCCACTGTTTACTTGTGGAATTGCCTTCACTTTGCACAATCAGTTCACGTGCTTTTTCCAATAAATCACGCTTCAGTTGAATGTTTGCTGCAAGTGCACTGCGTCGGCCTTCATAAAGGACATTGATGCGGTCGTATATCGTACGCACATGTTTCCAATACAGCTCTTTTAGTTTTTCCCACTCTTCATTAGGAACAGGTCCCACTTCTTCCCATTCGTTTTGTAGTGCTTTAATCATGGATTCGAGGTCGCGAACAGATTCACTTTTTGCCAAGGCTTCCAATTGGGCAATCAGGGCTTCTTTGAGTTGAAGGTTTCGCTTCAAGTCATGTTCCTTCAATTCGCGGTAAATGGAAATTTGGTAGTTGAATTGCTCCAAGAGCTTCGAATATTCGTGCTGTATATCGTTGCGTTTTTCACGCGCAATATCACCCACATTTTTCCACGCTTCATGAATTTCTTTGAATGCCTTAAACGCAGCACCAATATTTTCTTCGTTTTGAATGATGTGCTTCAAGCGCTCAATCAACGCTTTTTTCTGGTTTAAGTTGCCTGTTTCCTCAGTTTCTTTCGCTTTGAGAAAAGCAGTTTTACTTTCACGGTAGGCATTGTACAGTGCGTAAAATTCTTCCTTCAAAGGTTTGATATCAATCGGTTCGTAGGCCTCACCATTGACTTCAGCTTCCATGCTTGCCACTTGATCTCTTCGCTCAATTTCGAGAAGTTGGTCATCAAATTTTGATTTAATCTCGTTGATTTCTCGGCTGACGGCCAATACATCTTCTTGCAATGCAAGTGTTTTTAAATCATCTATGAGTTGCTGGATTTCCATGGTGAGGGTAAATTAGGAGATGGTAGATTTCGTTATATGGAGGAGTGGTGCCCCATGTTGAAGTCGGTCAGGGCAACAAATTGTTCGATGCGGGCATCCACATCTTCCCGTGTGATTTCCAAAAGTCGCTCGGTGCCAAACTTTTCGACACAGAAAGACGCTAAGGCAGAACCGGCAATAATAGCACGTTTCATGTTTTCAAAAGAGGTGTCGTCTGTTGCGGCAATGTAACCCATGAAGCCACCAGCAAATGTGTCACCGGCACCTGTTGGGTCAAAAACATCTTCCAGAGGCAATGCGGGTGCAAAAAACACTTTTTCACCGTGAAACAATAAGGCACCGTGCTCACCTTTTTTAATGATGAGGTATTTCGGGCCCATGGCACGAATGGCTTTGGCTGCTTTCACCAAGGAATATTCTTTCGAAAGTTGTCGTGCCTCTTCATCATTGATGATCAAAAGGTCAACCATGGACATTGTTTTTGATAAATCGTCCATGGCGATATCCATCCAGAAATTCATGGTGTCCATCGCAATCAATTTAGGACGAACATTCAAACGTTCAATCACCGTACTTTGCACTTGAGGGCTTAAATTCCCCAACATTAAATATGGTGTACCTTGATATGATGAAGGGATAATCGGGTCGAAATCACCTAAAACATTCAATTCTGTAACAAGTGTTTCACGCGAATTCATGTCATTGTGATAACGGCCAGACCAGAAAAAGGTCTTCTCGCCTTTGCGAATTTGCAATCCTTCTGTATCAACACCTTTAGACTTTAGTGTTTCGATCATATCTGTTGGAAAATCATCTCCAACTACAGCTACAATGCGCTGGTCGCGGTTAAAAAATGAGGAGGATAAAGCAATAAAAGTGCCTGCACCACCAATGATTTTATCAGTTTTCCCGAAGGGGGTTTCAATCGCATCAAAGGCAACGCTGCCGACAGTAAGTAAACGCATGTTTTTTTTAAGGCAAAGATAATACAATGTATAAAAGAGTAGGAGGTGCATGGGATGAAACATCACTGTGTTTTTAAGTTATCAGAAATAAAATCTTCCAATGTGTAACAATATCATCGGGACTTCCGTTGAAGGTAGCATCAAACATGTGTCAGCATCAATAAAATGAGACAAATAGGGCGTAAATTAGGGCGATTTTCTTTGTGGTTTTTCGGAATCATCGTAGGAATTATGCTCTTGATTTCTGGAGGCTTGTATGTTTTTAAAGATGAAATCTGTGGAAAAGTAGTGCAAGAGGCCAACAAATACTTGAACACAAAAGTTACGGTGGCCGATGTTGACCTAACGTTTTGGGGTACCTTCCCGAACCTGTCCGTTGATCTCAATCAAGTGTTTATCCGCGATGCGGTCGCCAAAGCCACAGACCGAGATACTTTACTCTACACGGACCAAATTCGATTAAAATTCAATGCCATGGACATCTGGCGTGAAAACTATACGGTGAAATCAATTGAAATTGCAAAAGGTACCTTGCAGCTTAAAATTGATTCTGCCGGTGCGGACAATTACACCATTTTTAAACCTTCGAATGAAAAAGCGTCTGGAGCGGAAATTAAACTGAATGAAGTTCTAGTTTCAGGATTGCGTTTCAACTACATCAATCAAGCAACTGGGCAGCGCTACCGCACCCACATCCATCAATTGGCGATGAATGGGAAGTTTACGGATACACGTTACACCATACATGCTTCAAGTTCTTTGAACGTTCGTCAAGCAAAAAGCGGTAACATTACCTTGATTTCCAACAAAAAAGCAGCATTTGATCTTGAATTGAATGTGGACAACGAGAAAGGAACGATTGATATCCCAGAAGCGCGCATCTACGTGGCGAATCTTCCCTTCCGGGTAAAAGGTGCTGTCACGAATGAAGCCATGGACTTTGAAGTTCATGCCGACGACGTGCAACTCGAAGACATCGCCAACAACATGGTGGAGAGTGAAACCAAGGACATAAAACGATTTGAAGGTACTGGGAATGTATTTTTTAATCTACTCATACACGGCAACCGAACCACTATTGATCCCACTGAAATTGAATGTGATTTTGGCGTATCCAACGGGTCTTTGCGGGAGCCAACAAAGAAATTGCGCATCAGCAAAGTGCACGTGGCAGGAAAATACAGCAACAAGGGAGGTAGGGACAAAGAGTTTCTTCAATTGAACGAACTCGATTTTACTACACCGGCGGGTCCATTTAAAGCCAATATGCGCATCACTCATTTCGACGCACCTGAATACAGAGGAAAAGCGAATGGGGTGCTGAGTTTGAAAATGGTTCATGCGCTATTCAATCTTCCTTATGTTGAAACGGTTTCTGGTCAAGTTCGAATGTCGACTGACTTCGGAATCCAAACCCGAAAAGTTGTTGATGGTCAATCATATTATAGCGTAGACCATTGCACTGGAGATTTGAAAATGAATGATGTCAATCTGAAGTTGGAGGATGACAAACGTACATTTGCTCACATGAATGGGACACTTTTCCTTCATGACGAAGAGGCGGGAATTGACCACGTATCTTTATCGATTGGGTCCACTGATTTACGCATCAACGGAGTGTTTGGCAACATCATGAACTATGTGGGCCAAGCGGGTGCTTTAAAGGCGCAGGTGGAAATTCAAAGCGACTACATCAATGTGGCCGACTTGGGAACAACGTCGAAAGAGGAGAAAATTCAAGAAGGAAACACGTATATGTTGCCGAGTGATATCTGCGCAAACATCGATCTTTCTGTTGGAAGAATTGATTACGAAGGACATACTTTTCGCGGTGTTGACGGTCAAATGGAAGTGAAAAACCGAGAAATCAATTTCCCTTCTTTATCCCTTAGAAATGCAGATGCCGATGTTCGAGGAAACTTGATAATCAAAGAAAACTCACCCGAACGTTTTCAGATTGCGACTCATTTTTCAACAAATAACTTGAACTTCAAGGCGCTATTCAAAGAGTGGAACAACTTCCGTCAAGATGTGATTGGTGAAGACAATATCTCTGGAGTAGCTCAGGCTGAAGGGTATTTTGAGGCACCATTCCACCTTAAAACAGGAATTGTTTCAGACGAAATACGTTCGGAAGTGCACTTGAAACTCTCCAATGGACGCTTGCGCAATGTGGGCGCTTTTAAGTCGATCACAGAGAGTTTGAAGTCAAGTGCATCCACACGTTTGTCCATCGGCAAAGAGAACATCAGCTTGTTGGATCGTAAGTTACAAGATCTCCAGTTTGAGACCTTGGAAAACACCTTCATTATTCGCAATAGCCGTCTCGAAATTCCATCCATGACCATCCGCAGCTCAGCATTGGATATGGATGTCTCTGGGACGCATACCTTTTCAAATAAAATAGATTACCGCTTCGCTTTTCGTTTTCGTGACTTGAAGGAGAAAAGTGTTGAATCTGAATTTGGTGAAGAGGTGGATGACGGCACGGGAATGAAAGTATATATGCGGATGTTTGGAGATTTGGACAATCCAACCATCGAATGGGATAAAACCGGACGCAAGCAACAGGCTGCAGAAAATAGGGCAGCAGAGAAAGAAACAGTTAAAGCCATGTTGAAGTCTGAATTTGGCTTGTTTAAGGCCGATTCAACGGTGAAAACGTATCAACCGAAGCAAATGCCGAAGGAGGAACTGCACATTGAGCTGTCATCGCCTCATACCAAACCATCGGACACTGAGAAACCGACTGAAAAGAAAAAACAGAAGTCCACTACAAAACAGAATAAAACGATCAATGGCTGGAAAAAGGAGTCGGAAGAGTCCAAAGAAGAAGAGATCGAATTCAATTGATAGATATTTAGTTCAAATGAAGCTCCACAGGATTTGTTTATC
>CAMBMC010000195.1 GCA_945868555.1 Chitinophaga pinensis
GATTTCTGCTTTTCGCAAGTCAAAAGACAAAGGAAAATTGACTGATCCCAAAAAGAAAAAAAGGCAGAACGTCAGTAAAAAACCAACGCCTACCTTTCTCAATCTTATCTGTGGATCTTGTGCCATTCTAAGCAACAAACTTACGAATAATGCACGAATGGGAATTTAGTCCTTGATGGACAACAGCTCTCTATCCAGTTTAATGAATTTTCTTTCTCCATGTTCACCCGTGATGTCGTAAAACGGAAGCAATTCTTCACCCACCGCTTCCTTAAATTTCCTTTTAATGCGCGACAGGTTAATGCTGATGTCGCTTTCCAAGGGATTTACCAAGGAAGCGATTGCACGACGAATGTTTTCTTGAGATTCACGACCAGATAGGCGTTGGTAAATGGTCAATAATTCTTGGTGATGATCATACAACTCGGGGATCGAAATTCCTTCCGGATGATTGAGGTACAGCAAGTATAAAGCGCGTTCTTTTGGATTCAATCTCACATTGAGATTTCCAAAATCAGTCAAATAAATTTGCTTCATGAAACCCTCCACTTGAATACGGCTCGGCTTTCGCATGATGCGCACACGTTCCCGAAAAATCAAGTTATTTCGAATTCCATCCATCGTATCGAGGATTTGATTCACAAAGTTTGATTGCAAATCCTTTAAATTGATGTGGTCGAGGCACTTCGGACAAAGATCTGCTGTGCGCATTTTCAAGATAATTTCCTTTTTGTTTTCGCAGTAATCCATGAAGCAGCCGATGGAGCTTTGATGCAGGTGCTCTTGCATTTCATGTCGAGAAGAATAAATACATCCTCTCAGCAACCAAACGATTACCTCATAGGCAATGGGGAATCGAACATCCACTTGATTTTGGAAGTAATGCCCCCAATTTTCTGTATGGATGAAATAATTTTTCAAACTATCATCCATCGAACCAAACCAGTTTTTGTCGTTCCCAATGTCTGTCAGAAGAATAACATGATCATCTGGCGAGACACTGCGATCTCGGCGATAATTTTCGCATTGACGAAAAAGATCCTCCCATGTCAATCGTTTGTCAGTCATGGGGAAATTGTAAGGCAATGCTTCATCGGAACTAAGACACACTTGAATAAATTCGACATTCTCTTTCGAGTTAAACTTTTTCTCGTCTTCCCAAGACTGGTCCTTCGGCTCCGCATCCATGATCCCAAGGTCGCTTTCAATGAAGCGAATGGGACCAGGATATTGACGGAGCATCAAAACGACATCGCGATACGTATCTTCACTCAGTTCTGGACTTTTCAGGAGATGTACATTCATGGCAGCGCTATTTAGTTGTCAAACAATTACTTGCTTCTACGGTCTTTCTCATCAAAAATATCAAAAATTGAGGTCTTTACATTGCCCACATGTTTTGAGGCTGAATATTGACGCATAGACTCACCGACATCCATCATCATTTGGTTCATGTCTTTTTTATCAAAGGACATCACATTTTCCTGTTTAATGCTCAACATTTGTGAGGTATGGAAGGCATCGATATCCGCTCCAATGAAACTAAAACTCCATTTTCCTGTGCCTTCCAAATGACGAACCATGGCCGCAATTTGATGGTAGGTATAATAACGGGAGGTGTTTTCTTGTCCATCCGTGAGAATGACAATCACCACACTGGCCTCATCCGCTTCAATCGCAGCGCGGTGTACCTCATTGATTTTATTGATCGAAAAACCAATGGCATCCAGCAGAGATGTTGATCCTTTTGGCTGATAATTCAGGCCATTAAGCGCCGGTACAAAATCGGTTGGTGCATCGCGGTATACATGATCAATTTCCCCATTGAAGGTGGTCAAAGAAACCATGTATTCTTGATTCGGAAACTCGCTCTTCAAGGAGCGAATGGTATTTAATTGTGCATTAAACCCGTTAATCGTAGCTTCTGTACAGTTGCACATCGATCCACTTTTATCCAAAATGAATTGATAGATTGTTTTTTTGTTTTTCATGTCTGTTTTTTTAATTGGTTATGGAACAAAGATCCTTTAAACCAATCTGAACATGAAATCTTTGCAACCTTGCATTCCATAGGGACAAGTGACAAAGGACAAGAGACAAAGGACAAAAGACCGCTTCGCTTCAAGACTTCGATCCTACTTCGAATTGCCTTCGATATCAAATTCCGTTAGGAACAAATTCTGAATTCATCATTTTTAATTCTTCATTTTTAATTCTCCATTCTATTTCCCTGCTTCATACACAATCGGATGATGCTGCCAGCCCTTGTTGAGTTCATCTTTAAACAAATAGGGAAACACCGATGATTGAACGGCCGCGACCATGAATTCATTTCCATCATCGTCGTCCATCAGTTTTGGACCCATGCGCAATGAAAAGTCATAAAAAGGATCACTGAAGAAGCGATCAGCCTCATAAAGACGGACATCTTTCACCGTACCCCAACCAGGTGTTTCTGGGACCTCGTTGACTTGGTACTCAGTCAATCGATCCATCAGACCTTTCGAAAAAATATCCGTTCCCAAGCAGACGTATAACTTGGTGATGATTTCATTCACGAAGCGGATTTGGGATTTGCCACTTTTGGCGAAAATATCAAACGGAAGTCCTTCTACATTGAAACATTCAAAAAGAATTTTGAACACTTGGAGGTTATTGAAGGCCATAGGATACTTATCGAATCCGAGTTTTTCCATAAATTGTAGATGGTGTTTCTCGGATAGTTCATGGAATTTAAAGCTTTCAAATTTATCTTCATACAAAGAGCTCAGAATGTTTTGAAAATTACTTTTTTCTGAAGTAGTGAACGCTACTTTGATGCTCAGGTCCATGGGTGAAATCACAAGGCCTACATGTTTCCCATCTCTTTCTTCAACCAGGCGAAATACACCCAATGGGGATTCAGTTTGAGCTTGGAAATTGTCATTGAGATTTTCCAATTGCGCAGACAAGGACGATTCGGAAAGATTTTGTTCGGATAGAAACTTCTCAGAAAACAATTCCTTCATTAGCTCGACATAGCTCGATAAGCGCGTCATGCGATCTATCAGTTCAAGGGGTGGATTTTTGACAACTCCTTGTTTCGTTCGATGATCGGTTTGAGTCTTTTTATCTAAAGTTGTAATTGCTTTTTTCAATCCTTTAAGATCCGGCTCGAATGACAGCACATACATTTTACTTGCATAGCTGCCATAGGTAGTGATTTTATTAAACCGTCCGAACAAAAGCTCACTAAACCCGGCATCTACCGAACACAAATACTCCATTTTTAATCCCAAAGTACCTTTCACTTTTAGTTGATCCTCGACTATTTTCAACAACCCTTCTATCTTCATACAATTCATTTTTTAATTTTTAATTCTTAATTCTTCATTTTTTATACCTCACTCCAAATATTCATCCCTAAGATCCATTAAAATTCTCCCCATTGTATTTTGACCTTCCCATTCCTCATTCACCAACCTCGCACCCCAAAACAAGTGCCTCTCCCCCTTTCTATTTCCAATATTCTCCACAATTACCTTCCCCTTCAACCCTTTCAATCTTGACTTAAGAACAGGATTCTGATCAAACTTCATCTTCACAATACTTCTCATAATCTCCACATCCACATCACTCATGGGAATAACTACCATGTGACCTTTATTCTTCTTGGCCTTCATTTTTGCCCCCATCGGACTCTTTTCATTCCGAATCACTTCTTTAATCACTGGATCATTAAACCGCTTACTTTGAAACAAGGCTTCACTCGTAAGCCAAATTTCAACTCCATCTTTTATTGGACTAGGATACATATTTCCCAACCAACCATACTCCAAAGCAACTTTTGTAAACGACACCACTTCACTCTTCTTTTTCATACCTATAAAATTTAAAATTAGACACATAGAGGGTTGCTTTACGCTCAAAAAAATAGAATATAACCGATTATAAGACAAAAAAAGCGCCAACCAAAGGAAGGCGCTTGTATAAGATTGAAGTCGGATGGGGTTAGCTGCGCTGAGCCCTCATGAATAAAGTGCAGTGGATCTAAAAGCTACATCGCAAAGCGATTTTGTCTTTTTTTGTTTTCACAAATTTGAGGACAAGTCCTCATTTGTGTCCACAAAAAAAGCCACTCCTAGGGAGTAGCTTTTTGATCAGAGTGGAGTCGGAGGGGTTCGAACCCTCGTCCAAACGACGAATTTTCAAGCTTTCTACATGCTTATTTCCTGATTGATTTTCGACCGAAGCACGGACAGGAACACCCCTTACTTCGACTTAGCTACTGTGATCTTACGGAAAGGTAGTACCATCGTTTCCGCCAGCTCAATGGGATGAACTTCCATATTCCGTAGCCAATGAGCAGGGCGCTGGAGGAAGTACTTGTCCTGGTTACTAAACTTCTCCGGGATTAAGCCAATTAACATTCAGTTAATTAAGCAGCAAGTGCGTATGACGTATTGTCAATTATAGTTCGTGACATGAGATTTAAGAGGTACACCACAACCCTCTGCATGCTGACACTTGACTATCGCTATCGCTGTCAAATCCAATGTCGACCCCAATAGTTTTACAAATGTACGGAATTTAAAGAGACAATCCTTCTTCGCTCATTGTGAAACCACTCTTCAACAGTCTCAAAAAACAAGTGAACCCACAACATTGTAATTTAGTTCAGCAAACGAAAAATAAAAAAACCATCTTCACCTGTTACTTTTTTTGAGTTTTTAGGTTCTACAATCAATTCAATCATTAAGAGTTTTCGGATTCATTTTCGAAATGCCAACCGACCAGACGTGGCGCGGTGGAAAAATAATGTGAGGCGCGACCTAAAAATAATACGCAACCCAAATTTTTCTCTTGGTGATGTTATTGTTTAACCCCTTAAACCAAACATCATGAAAAAAAATCTCATTCAACACTCGGAAAAAATCTTGCTCAGCTTCATTGCTTTGCTTGTATGTGTTCAATTGAACGCGAAAAAGTCCTTCGACTGGACCTTGCCAGAAGGCGAATTGATCAATGTATTCGTTTGCGCCAAAGATGCCAAAAAAACAGAATTGCTTCGAATCTTTTCAGGTGGACAATACGAACATTTACTCTACGAAACAAAGAGTGGAAACAAAGAGTTTGTACTACGGATTATAGGTAATTGGACGCTTAAACGAAGAAAAATCACCTTTCTTTCGCCTGACAACAAAGTGTTTTCTGGAAAATTCAAGTATGGCTCCTACTTCATACGTGAACATCTGTATTCCACACGAAAGGAAATGATCTTCGCCAAAGAAAAGCCAAAATATGAAAGTGATTTCCAATATGGCTATTCAAAACCCTTTTTCATGTGTTTGGGCAGTGAAACAATCGTTCACAACAA
>CAMBMC010000196.1 GCA_945868555.1 Chitinophaga pinensis
GGGCTACATTTCAACTTGTAATACATCAACACCTTTTCGAAACGCATGTCTTTTAATGCTTCTGGAAAAACAAAATTTGCTCGGCGAGTTGTAATGGAATCGTATGTAAATGTCTGAACCCAGGTTGTATCTTGGGCAATTGTTCCGAAAGAAGAGAGTATTAATCCAGTGAACAATAAAAATTTCTTCATGGTAGTATAGTTTGGTCTCAAAAATACGAATTCATTTCATGCTTCGCAAAGCAAATCAATCAGACGCCATGCCTTCAAGAATAATTAGGTCTTCAGCAAAAGCTCAACCCGAGAAATAAGCACCAATTCAGACTTATTCATTTGGTTGAAGGCTGCCCCTGTGCGGACGCACAACTGGACAATGAACGATCTCAATTCGGGAGAAAACAAGTCTTTTTTCGCATCGAACATTTCTTTAAAATGATTGAATGCTTCCTCTGATGACATGTTGTTCACCTCAAGAGCGGGGATCATCTTATCTACGAAGTCCAATGTTCGAGCGCCAAATGGATCTTCGGCATCAGCAAGTAGTTGCCAATGTTCATCAATAAAGGATTGAATCGCTTTGCGCTCTGTCTCGTCTACATGATGATCGGCACTTGCCACGGCATAAGCCAAATAAGCGATTGCTCTTGCTACATTTTCCATAACTCAATGTTACTGAAAATTCGGCAGAATAAAAATGGGCAAAACGTTTAAGTGGTCTTCGAAATACGCGCTGTTTTTGTAAATGAAATAGAGCTGATCATTCTGCGATTCACGAAACTCCTTGCTGGCGGCTTTCAATGTTTCAAGCTCTTCTTTTAACGAAGGATTTTCAGCCAATATTTCCAAGGCACGGTCTTCAAACACATAGGATGAAAAATACTCCTTTTGCTGCAAGTAGCTGTCCATAAAGTTCCATCTGAAATAACTGTCTTCTGCCTGCGGCGTGAGCGTTGAAAGGAGATAATTACGCCCCGGCTGATTCAAACGAACCACGACATCTCCTGCCTTGAACTGAACAACTGCTTTTTCCACTTCTGTTGTGACTTCCGAATGGTAAAAATGTCCTTCGTAGGGACGAGTTAAACTCTTGAAGCTCATCACCCGCTCTTGTCCAAGCTGAATGAGGGTATCCTTCTGAAATACTGAATACTGGATCCCATTGGCATCAAAACGATCGATGATATTGCGACACTGAGCACCCACAATAAAAGCCAGTGGAACAAATGAGGAATCCTTTGCCTCATAGGTTTTGTAATGCGGAATGAATTGCTCAAAAGGACGATCTTGGTGGTATTTCAAGCGCGAAAGCCCCGTAATCTCACTCAAAGGATAACTGTGTTCGAAGCCCTTAAAACGAATAGAATCCTTTTCTTCTGTGAGGGAATAGTTGAACTTAAACTGAGTTTGTTCACGCCAGTAGTTGGCTGCTTGACTTCGTTCATTTTCAATGGTCACACGATTTTTATCTGTCCATTGGATCACCTCATCAATCATGTCATGTGTAGACTTCACCCGTTCTGGAAAAGGCTTGAGCATGTGCGTTTCAATCGTGAAGCTCAAGGCATCGAAAAGGGCAGCATAGCCCATGGCATAGCGTGGAAGATCGTTGAAGGCATGAATCCCTTTCTCTGGTGTTTCACCCACCAACTCCACGTAAGGAAAAAGATCCCATTGTTTGTCTTTGAGTTTACGCGTCAACTCTGGGATCATACTTTCGTAAAGCAAGGTGCCAAGTCCAGGTGCCATTCGTTCGCGCAGAGATGCAATGTAAGTCAAGGTATATTGGTAATCAGCTCCGTTTGAAACGTGCGTATCGATGAAGACATCTGGATTTAAAGCATGGTAAATCTTAGCGAAGGTGAAGGCATTGCGCGAATCCATCTTAATGAAGTCGCGGTTCAAATCGAGATTTTGTGCATTGCCCCGAAAACCATATTCTTCAGGGCCATTCTGATTGGCGCGAGAACTCGTTCCACGGTGCATCATCCCTCCCACATTGTAGGCTGGAATAAATGCGATGACCGGTAAATTCTTTGTTTTCTTTCCTCCGTTGATCCAATTGTCCAACCAAATGAGGCAGGCATTGATCCCATCTGGTTCACCCGCATGAATGGCATTGTTGATCAGAATCGTCGTTTGATTTCTCGCTTTGGCCATCGTTTTCGTGGAATCCTGAGCGCCATTGATGATGCAGATGTAAATCGGCAGACCATAGTCTGACTGTCCCATCGCATAGAACTCAATCTCTTTGTGTTGGGCATCCAATTTTTCCAGGTGTGCAATCAATTCTGGATAAGTTGGGCTTTGGTTCTCCGTCCATTGAGAATGCGAGGCGAAAAGGAAACAGCAGCTAAAGAGGGCAAATAAAAAAGTACGAATCATGGAACGAAAATAAGCAAATCAGACGATACCAATTCGGAAAGTTCTCTTCTTTCACTAACGTACACAACTAAAGAAATGGTGCGCTTAATTTCCTGAGTGTCTTTTGATCCATTCGATTGCACCTATTTTGGTTTGCCAAGTAAATTGGGCATTGTGAACATATATGATTGCCTCGTTTTCATCGCCAAACCCATGGTACTCTGGTATGGATTTGATTTCTTTTCTTGACAAAAGGTTGGGGACCACAAACTTGTTTTGATTCATTGCCAGTTGAAGCTTTTTGTTCGATTCCGCTGTTTCACCCATTGTGGCAAAGGCAAATAAAGCGTGATTAAACAGGGAAGATGCTAAACCATCTCTTTATACATTTCGGCATATTTTTTAAATTTCTTCCGCTCATCAAGTTCAATGAGGTACAGCAACAATAGGTCACGAACGCCTTGATTGTCATTCGGATTTAATTCAATCATTTCCTCAAGGATCTGAACACACTCTTTGACTTCTCCCATGGCATAAAGGCAGTCTGCATAATGTTGCAAACAGCGCATGTAGGGCCGAGTTTCATGTAAGCCCCAAAAAAAACCTTTATTCTCCTTTAAATAAGTACCTCCAAAGCGTTGTTTCCCAATTTGAATCCCCTTCTCGTAAAATACGATTGCAATTTCTGCAGCATCCTCTTGAGTGCCGAGGAACTCATAGGCCACAATACAGTTCCGATCAAGTTGAAGTGCCTTTTCGATCTTTAATTTGGCTTTATTAAGTGGGAGCTCATAGGCCGCAAACACCAAGTCTTGGGCTTGCTCTTGGACACTCAGCAAGGTATTGGGTGACGATGGAATCTTCTGCCCTAATATACCTTTTAGATACGTTTGCAATTCTTCTTCTGAATTGAATTCTTGTCCTGCGATTAGCCGTTGAATTTCGGCCATTAGTTTATCATGATCTTTACTCATAAATCAAAAATAATTATTTTAGTGACCCAAGAAGCCCCTATGCTTCTTCTCGTTCTAAAAAATCTGAGTTGTACTACAATTTGATCAATCGCTTTTTTGTTTTTTGAAGTTAAACTAGAAGCTTTTTCTCAACCCAATTCACCCAAAAATCCCTCGGCATTCGTCAAATGCAGTTCTTGCTTTTCTGTGGACATTTTATCGAAAGTTCCTACTAGCATGCCCAACCTCGGATTTTGCAAGAAGAAATCGCGATGAACGTGCATGAAGCGCCAAAAAAGTCCGTCCCAGATGCCTTGCCATTCGCCTTTTTCGTAATCACTCATTTTCATCAGGTAATTGCTCCCGCTGATGTAGGGCTTGGTGGCCATTAATCCCCCATCGGCAAATTGACTCATTCCATAAACATTCGGGACCATGACCCAATCGTAAGCATCAATGAACAATTCCATGAACCAGCGGTACACCTCGTCGGGATCGAACTCGCACAAAAGCATGAAGTTGCCCAAGACCATCAAGCGTTCGATGTGGTGACAATAACCTGTTTCCAACACTTTTTTTACCGTGCTGTCGAAGGGTGCAATTCCCGTGGTTCCGTTCCAAAATGAAGGGGGAATTTTCCGTGTGAATCCCCAGTAATTCCGTGTGCGTTCCTCTCTGCCTTTCAATGCATAGACCGCACGGATGAATTCACGCCAACCCACAATTTGACGGATGAAACCTTCCAAAGAATTTAATGGAACTGCATGTTTTTCTGCATACAAAATCGCTTCGTCCACAATGTATTGAGGGGTAATCAATCCAACATTCAACATGGGGGTCAAAACGCTGTGGTGCAAGAATTTCTCCTTCGACACGATGGCATCTTCATAGGCGCCAAATTCAGAAAATCGTTCCTTGAAAAAGTCAGTCAACCAGCTTTTGCTTTCGGCATGCGTGGTTGGATAACAAAATAAATCCGTTAACTGTCCATAATTGTCGGGAAAGTACTTTTCCCTGTAGGCAATAGCTTCTTTGTAATGCTCGTTCGACGCTAAAAAACGTGTCGTGGGAGCTACTTTTCCCTTTGGATATTTCAATCGATTTTCATCGTCAAAACTCCATTTCCCGCCAAGTGGCTTTTGATTTTGGTCGATGAGGAGATTTCGTTTGATTCGTTGGTCTTTGTAAAAGTCCGTTTGAAACATGCGTTTTCTCGCCGAAAAATAAGCGTCAATGTCTTCTGAGGAATTGAGAAACAAGGGACTCGGATGCTTAATTAGGGTTAAATCATTGGCTTCACAAGCGTGATGTATTCTTCGTTCCAGCCAATCGTCGGTGGTGTCGAGGTATTCAAGGTGTGTAAGTCCTTCAGACTTCAGATGAGGAATCAAGGTTCGAACATCCGCCAATGCGTCATAGGAATCGATGTAGACCACCTCAATATTTTTCGATTGAAGGTAGGCCGCGTAAGACTTCATGCTTGCCCGATGGAAGGCAATTTTCTGTTTGTGAAAGGTAAACTGCCTAAAATAGAGCGTTTCCTCCACAAAATAAATGGTCGTGCATCTTTCGATCAGAACAGTCTCTTCAAAGAGTTGATGCGGGAAAAGGATTCCAAGATTCTTCATGTGTTGTTTTTATTCATTCGGCAACGATCGCTGCAATACCTGACATCCTCCCATACCTTTTCCCATTTCTTTCGCCAGGTGAAGGGCTTTTGACACACCACACAGATTTTCTCGGGCAAATCAGATTTCTTGACCTTTTTCATGGGAGCGTTTTTCCAGGTTTAGCGTAGGGCAAACGTCCGACGGCAGCAGCGACAAAATACGCGTCCAAGCCCTGACACAACAAGACCTCCTCTTCCGACAAAGAAACGAATCCATCTTGACCAACCGTATCATCGTTGAGCTCAACCTGCACCATACTTCCGACAATCAACTGCGTGCCGTTCAAGGGAATTGGTATTATTTCTTCGAGCTTCATCGCAATCTTTACGACAGCTTCTTTGACAAATGGAGCCGAGCACCCATCGATGTA
>CAMBMC010000197.1 GCA_945868555.1 Chitinophaga pinensis
AACGGTGGTCTTTGGCTATTATTCCCAAGACTTGATCAAGGTAGATGAGGATAAAAAAGTCATTGATGTCATTCGCGATATTGCTGAATTTATTCCATTGGAGAAAGGTCGACAGCTGTCTGCTGCACAGTTCTTGGAAAAATTTCTATTCGACCGAAACATGCACTACAACTTCGTGCACAAGTTGAGCGGAGGGGAGAAGCGTCGATTGAAGTTGATGACCGTGTTGATGTCCAATCCAAACTTTCTAATCTTGGATGAGCCAACTAATGACTTAGATATATTCGTGATGTCTGTGTTGGAAGATTATCTCCGCACCTTCGAAGGCTGTTTGATTGTTGTCTCTCACGACCGTTACTTTATGGACAAGATGGTAGATCACCTTTTTGTGTTCGAAGGGGAAGGTGCTGTGAAGGATATTATTGGAAATTACACGGAATACCGAAAGCAAACTGCCGTCGATTACAAGAAAGAAAAGCAGGAAGCCAAAGATGGCACTCCTACGGAGAAGGTTAAGGTAACACAATTGACATCATCTTCAGATAAACCTGCAGAGAAGCGCAAGTTGTCGTTTAAGGAAAAGGAAGAGTTCAAGGTGCTTGAAAAGGACATGGAATCTTTGGAGGCAGAGAAGTTAGTGCTCACAGAAAAGCTGTCCGATGCCTCACTTTCCAATGAGGAACTGATGAACGCAGGAAATCGTCTTTCTGAAGTGGTCGCAAAACTTGACTTTGTCACGGACAGATGGTTGGAGTTGTCTGAGTTTGTGTAACGATTAAATTAAAAATTAAGGATGAAGAATTAAAAATGAAGGGGGTGGATTACAAGACTTCTTTATGAATTACAACCATCGAATAAACCGTTACGAAATGAAAAGCCGCAATTTGAAGTTCATTAATTAATCAACGAAAACAATTTACTGCTTTGATTCACCAGATTCATTTTCAAGGTGAAGCGAATCTTTTCTCCGTAATTTCCACCGTTGAATGAATCGTTCAATTCCTTGCTCATCCATACAGGAAAATACACACCAAATACTTTTCCGAAGCGCATTGCCAATCCAGTATTGATGGCTGTATTTACAGAAAACCCGTTGGAGAATGCGCCCAAATCGGCATAGACACCAAAAATACCGAAGGTTGGAATCGGGAGTTGGAAATAGATGTTTGTCGTCGCCATCCAATTGTAGGTAGTTCCATAACCAGAAGTGCTCTTGAATCCACCCATGTTTTCATTGCGCTGCTGTGTCCACATGCCCGATTGAGGGCCTCTCGCAAAATAGTAGTCTTCAAAGAAAAGGTCTTGTGCGCCATTCGTGCCACTTAGTGAAAGTCCGTAGGGATCGTTCATGGCGATAGGGGAAGCGGTAAAGCGGTTCATGCGTCCCACAAATCCTCGAATTTCTATCCATCGCTTCATGGAGTAGCGCGCATAGCGGTAAGCATAACTCGCCTCACCCATTGTACGATTTACCCATTGTCCGCCGCGTAAACGCAAAACTTCTTGTCGTACTTGAATGTTGAATTTGTGGTCGGGGTATTTAAGAATCAAGTCATATTTCACAAAGCCTCCTGTATAACTCAGTACTTGCTCTTCCGGAGAAGCGAAACTACCTTTGGCGATACCTTGAACTTGAATGGTTTGTGACAAAGGACTATTTTCTTTTCGGTTTCCAATCTTCGCAATCCAATAAGGGGATAGTGCTAAATAAACGCCGTATTGTTTTCGAGTTGTTGCTTGGTTGTCGTTTTTGAACGATTTCACAGAAAGTCCAAATTTTGATTGTTTGAATGTTGTCGCGGGCAAACACGTATAAGCCAATTCAGCCATTCCCGACACCATGTTTCGTCCAACAGAATACATTGGGGCAACGAGGTATTGAAATTTATTGAACGGCAATGCCATGTTGTGGAAGGCACCACCCACCATCAATTTGTCATAGGCATTGCCTGCGACAAGTGGTGTCCAATACATGGTGTTGCGCTTTGGATCATTGTCGCCAAACAAGAATTCCATATTGAATTTTTCGGCTTTTCCAAAGAGCCCTTTAGAGCGCCAGTTGTTGTTGTCGCGGTACAATTCAGGCAGATCGCGTTCAACATCGATGTGTACTTCTGCAGCATCGGGTGTTGATAACTGAATCGTTGTGTTGCGTTGTGCACTTGGCTCAACCCATTTCGTTTCAAAAATATCGTCGCCTCTTGTAATGCTGACTTCAATTGGCCCATTCACTTGACCTACATTACGTACCTTAACCGTAGTTCCATCGTCGTTCGTTTTTACCGATTTGATTTTATAGTCAATATGCTTGGTCGTTTGAATTAAATCGACGAAAAGCCAAGTCAAATCCTTGCCTGAAACGCGTTCGAGAGTGGCACGCATGTCTTCAGGTTGCGGATGCTTAAACTTCCACTCCTCGAAGTAGGCGTGCATGCATTTATCAAATAATTCTTCTCCTAGATAATCTTTCAAATAGTAAAATATCAATCCTGTTTTGCCGTACATGATGGTGGCATAATTCGCTTGTGCGAATTCTTCAGAACGGGTTTCAATAGGTTGATCCTCCCCAAAACTAGCCGTCAATCTGTAAAAGAAATCGGATTGGTCGTGATGATCCAAGTCATCAAAATGAAAGCGACCGTTCAATACCATATCAGACAAGCGGGTATTGTCAGGGTATTTTGTTTGTACGTAGCGAATTTCATTCAAGGTGTTCATTCCTCCGTCCATCCAACCATGAACACGCTCATTGGAGCCAAGAATTCCGTAGAACCAATTGTGCCCAACCTCGTGAACAATAACAATCTCCAGTTCTTCAGCTGAACTTGCATTGCCAATTACAGTGATATTCGGGTATTCCATTCCGCCTCCCGCACTGATGGTTCCATCGACTGCTGTGACGTTGTTGTAAGGATAATCGCCATTCCACAAAGAATAATAATAGGTTCCGTCACGCAGGTATTCATCAGCATTTTGCCACAATTCTGAGTTGCTAGGCACCCACATTGCCCATGTTTTTACTTTGCGTTTTGATTGTGGTAAAATCACTTCACCCATTGAAACTGCGTACCTTTTATCGGCGAACCATGCAAAGTCATGAACGCGTTGCTGCGTATAGCGAATGGTTTTCATTTCTTTTGCAGAAGGAGGGAAATCGGAGCTTGGATCTTCACTTTCACTTAATTGCAGGTATTCATCCAAGTGTGCTTTTGTCTCCTCAACTTTTTGAGCGAGAAATTCTATTTCTGATTCCGTTTGGAGATCGCCTGTTGCACCAACGACATAATTCGCAGGTAAGGTGATGCTCACATCAAAAGATCCATACTCGGAGTAAAATTCACCTTGATTTAAATAGGGAATAGGGTTCCAGCCATTCTTGTCGTAAACTGCAGGCTTAGGATACCACTGAGTGATTTGATATGACTGATCGATGTGCCCCAAACGAGAGATTTCTCCGGAAGGAATCTTAACGGAGAAAGGGGTAGAAACTTTGATTTTTCCACCGGGCTGAAGTGGCGCATTGAGTGTCAGGATACAGATGTCTTGGTGCTTTTCATCATAACGCCATTGAACACCATTTCCATCCACATTAAATTTAAGGTCGTCGATGTTTCCTTTGTTCTTTTCCCATCCGTAGGTCAATTCCATTTCACCATTGCGGTACAGTTGTTTTCCAAGTGCACTATTTCCATCTCGGTAGGCATTTGGCCAAAGGTGAATGTACATTTCTGTAAGCGCATTCGGGGAATTGTTTGTATAGATAAATTCTTCGTACCCTGTAAGTGTATGATCGACATCGTTTAAGGTAACGCTAATGGTGTAGTTCACTTCTTGCTGCCAATAGTTCTGTCCAAACGCGTGAAGATTTAAAAGTATGGCGAAGAGGACAATGGAATTTCTCATAGTTGTTGTTTAAAGTCAGATAAAAGTACGATTAATTCATAAAAAAGGCCACCCGAGGGCAGCCAATTCTATTTCGTTTAAGAAGGGTTATTGGAGAATGATTCGTTTCTGCACTTTTATCTCATTCGTCTTTATTTCAAGCAGATAAATGCCATTTTGCAGTGAGTGCAAATCAATCGTTGCATATTGATTGGAATATAATTCAGTGAAAAGTACTTTTCCATTGACATCGAAGCAAGTCAGTTCCCACGAAGCGATTCCCTCAGGAACATTTACTTGGAAAATTCCAGAGCTGGGGTTCGGCTGAACACTGTATGCCGTGATGCCCAAGGTGCTGATGCCAGCATATCCATCCACCTGATCGCAGTTTTCGTCGATTGCATTACCAACGAGGTCTGTAGCTCCCGGATTTATAGTTGCATTATTGTCATCACAATCTAGGGCATTTAAGGCATATCCTGAACCAGGATTTACGCAGAAAGGTTGTGCAACACCAGTTCCATAGGTATCGTTGTCGGCATCGGTGTAGTAATCTGTAAATGTCAATCCTTCATCGATTGACAGGTCACAGTCATTGTCAAGACCGTCACACATTTCTAAAGCACCAGGGTAAACGGTTGTTTCAGCATCGTCGCAATCGTTGTTGTTACTCACGTAACCGATAGGAGCGCTGCAAGCAATAATTGAACTTGCCGCATCACCAAAGGTATCATTGTCATTGTCTGCGTAGAATGTTTGAAGTGCGTTTGCATTTGGATTTGTGTCATCGCAATCCGTATTGTTTACAACATATCCTGCAGGTATTCCGCAGCTCACAATCGAATCTGTAGCGCTTCCGAATGTATCGTTGTCCGCATCGGCGTAACACACTTGTAAGGCATTTAGGTTGGCATCTGCATCGTTGCAATCGGAACTGTTGGCTACATATCCCGCTTGTGCTCCGCAACTTAAAATACTTACAGTTGCGTCTCCATAGGTGTCATTATCAGCATCGGCATAGAACGTTTGTAAAGCATTCAAGGCTACCTCGGCATCATTGCAATCGCTGTTATTCGATACATATCCCGCTTGTGCTCCGCAACTTACGATGGTAACTGCAGGATCTCCATAGGTATCATTGTCAGCATCGGCATAGAACGTTTGTAAAGCATTCAAGGCTACGTCGGCATCATTGCAATCGCTATTATTCGATACATATCCCGCAGGGGCTCCACAACTTACGATGGTAACTGCAGGATCTCCATAGGTATCATTGTCAGTATCCGCATAAAAGGTTTGAAGTGCATTTAGTGCCGCATTGGCATCGTTGCAATCCGTGTTGTTGGATACATATCCAGCTGGTGCGATACACGTAATAACCGAGTCATCGGGATTTCCATAGGTGTCATTGTCCGTATCTGCATAATAGGTTTGAGCCACTGTGATTTGTGCATTGGC
>CAMBMC010000198.1 GCA_945868555.1 Chitinophaga pinensis
CACACCAAATGAAATCTTTACACCAGAAGAATGGTCTGAGGAACAAGGGATGATTGCACAAATGTGTGACGATTTCATTCTACAAGAGGTCACACCGAACATTGAGCGGATTGATGCCATGGAACCCGGTCTAATGGAAAAACTCTTAGAGAAAGCGGGTGAACTTGGATTACTAGGTTTGTCTGTTCCTGAAGAACTTGGAGGAATGGGACTCGACTTTAAAACATCCCTGCTTGCCGCCGAGCGACTTGGAAAAGGATATTCATTTTCAGTCGCCTATGGTGCCCACACGGGAATCGGAACTCTACCACTACTCTACTATGGTAATGATGCCCAAAAACAAAAGTACATCCCAAAATTGGCTTCGGGAGAATGGAAAGCTTCCTATTGCCTCACAGAGCCGGGCTCTGGTTCGGACGCCAATTCAGGGAAATCAAAAGCAATACTATCCCCTGATGGAAGCCATTACCTCTTGAATGGACAAAAAATGTGGATCACCAATGGCGGCTTTGCCAACTTCATGACGGTATTCGCGAAAATTGATGACGATGAAAATCTATCCGCATTTATCGTGGAAGCTGACAGTGAGGGAATCACCTTGAATCCAGAAGAAAAGAAAATGGGGATCAAGGGCTCATCCACTCGACAAGTCTTCTACAACAATGTGAAGGTACCTGTTGAGAATCTACTTTCCGAACGTGGAAATGGATTTAAAATCGCCCTAAACATCCTGAACATTGGACGCATAAAGTTAGCCGGTGGAGTGCTCGGTGGCGCCAAAGAAGCAATTACTGAAAGCATTCATTATGCCACGCAGCGCGAACAGTTTGGACGTTCAATCTCCAAATACGGAGCCATTCGTTACAAATTGGCAGAACAAGCCATCCGAACATTTGTCTTGGAATCAGCAACCTACAGAGCAGCACAAAATATTGACGACGCCATCAATGCCTTGATCGCATCAGGAATGGACAAGGGTCAAGCCACATTGAAAGGAATTGAGCAATTTGCCGCTGAATGTGCTGCATTGAAAGTGGCAGGTTCTGAATGCTTGGACTATGTGGTCGATGAGGCCGTTCAAATTTATGGTGGAATGGGTTACTCGGCAGAATCATCTGTTGAACGCGCCTACCGCGACTCACGCATCAACCGCATTTTCGAAGGAACGAATGAAATCAATCGCATGCTGACTGTCGATATGATTCTGCGTCGCGCCATGAAAGGCGAATTGGACTTGATGGGTCCAGCTATGAAAATTGCAAGCGAACTGATGAGTATTCCAGACTTGGGGTCAATGCCTGAAGGTGTCTTTGGCAATGAATTCAAGGCGCTCGAAGGTTTCAAGAAAACCATTCTGATGGTGGCTGGAAGTGCTGTACAAAAGCTGATGATGACACTTGCAAAAGAACAAGAAGTACTCATGAACATAGCCGACATCGCCATTTGGACCTACCAAGCTGAGTCGGTACTTCTTCGCGTGGAGAAAATCATTCAAGCACAAGGCGAAACAGCAGCGGCCGTTCAGATCGCCATCGCAAAAACCTATGTGTACGATGCTGCAGACCGCATTGAAAAGGCCGCCAAGGATGCCATCAATTCATTTGCCGAAGGCGATGAAGCACGTATGATGCTGATGGGATTGAAGCGTTTCACAAAAACGGAACCTTTCAATCCAAAGGCAGCACGTCAAACGATAGCTGAAGCTTTGATCGCTGCCAACAAATATCCGTTTTAAGGAAGTCTGACTTTACTTGGAGGAATTCTGTGCGTTTGTTTACTTCACCTCAACGCAAAACCCAGAGTTTTCTCTGAATGAACCTATTTCATAAAGGCTCACCTTTTCACGTTCAAACAAGGCCTTCACTTCATCTACAGCCAACGGATCAAGGGCAAACAAGAGACCGCCATTGGTTTGTGGATCACAAAGTGTCAGCAAGGATTCACCAGTAATGCCATTCACCTTTTCGCCATAGGCCTTCCAGTTTCGCATGGTATTGTCAGGATAAATCATGTTGGCAGCATGCTCTTTTGTACCCGCCAACAAAGGTATGGAGGCATAATCAAGTTCTGCTGTCAAGCGATCGTGATCTGTCATTTCCGTCAAATGGCCAATGAGTCCAAAGCCTGTCACATCAGTCATGGCATGAACACCCTCCACGTCACCCAATAACTCGCCCATAAAATTTAAGGTCGCCATGGACTCCACACACGTTTTTAGCTGCCCCTCACTCAAGATGTTTCGTTTCATCGCTGAAGATAAGATTCCTGTACCGATTGGTTTTGTCAGGAAAAGGATATCACCAGCTTTCGCGGTATTGTTTCGTTTCAATTGATGATAATTCAAGATACCATTCACCGACAAACCAAAAATAGGTTCTTGAGTTTCGATGGAATGTCCGCCTCCTATGGCTATTCCTGCTTGCTTGCAGATTTCTGCGGCACCACGAATGACTTCCGATGCGATTTCAGTTCCTAACTTATCTGTTGGCCAGCCCAAGATGCTTAGCGCCAACACAGGACGTCCGCCCATCGAATACACATCGCTGATGGAATTTGCCGCAGCGATCCGTCCAAAGTCATAAGGTGAATCGACAATCGGTGTAAAGAAATCCGTTGTGGAAAGCAGACAAGAGCCATTCAATAAATCAAGTACGGCCGCATCATCTCCCGAGCTGTTTCCAACAATTAATCGAAATTCATCGTTTGTGAGGTGACCGTTTAAGATCTCGCTCAAGGCTTCTGGCGCTATTTTGCAGCCACATCCTCCACCCTTCGTGTATTCCGTCAGTTTAATCATTCGTCGATTTTATCAATAGGTTATTTCCCACAAGTACAAGCCATGCGCGGGAACGGAAGTTGATGCTGCTCCGCGGTCCATGGCTGAAAGGATCTCAGGTATTTTCGTGGGTGGAATTTTTCCTTGTCCCACATCCATCAAGGTTCCAACCGTTGCGCGAACCATATTTCTCAAAAAACGATCTGCCGTAATTTCAAAGTACCACTCGCTTTGACCGTTTTTCCATTCCGCATGACTTACTGTGCAGATATTGGTTTTCACATCGGTGTGTAATTTCGACAACGAAGTAAAATCTTGTTTCCCCAGTAAGTGTTTCGCTGCTTCATTCATTGCCTCAAAATCAAGCTCTTGAGGTACATGCCAGCTCAAGCCTTCGCGAAACGGATCTTTTTTCTGGTGAATGTAATACCTGTACGTCCGCGCTGTGGCATTAAATCGAGCGTGCATTTCAGCGTCAACTTCTTTCATCGAATACACCGCAATAGACGCTGGAAGCATGCGATTCAGCTTAAAATAGAATTGATTCGTATCGGCAATTTCAGGAAGATCGACATGAAGAAAATACTGTTTTGCATGCACGCCTGCATCTGTTCGCCCACAACCCACAACTTGAATCGGTTGATTGGAAAATAACTTACTTAAATTCTCTTCCATCTCTTGTTGCACAGAAATTTGTGAAGGCTGACGTTGCCATCCAAAATACGAACTACCGTCGTAAGCGATTTCTAAGAAGTACCTTTTCATGGGGTACAAATGTAAATGAAAAAGGCCGATCTGTTGGGATCGACCTTTATTCAATTTCACTCAATTTTTATTCTACATACAGCACATACCCAGGATTCGAATCCACCGAATAATTGAATTTCATGGATTTGCTTTGAGACGGCGCTAAAGTAATCCGCCAAGTCAAGATTCCTGTTTTTTCATCCAACACGGCACCTTCATATTCTCCGTTTTTCACCTTAATATCAGTGTTCACCGAAAGTGGCATTTGGTCTTTGATGACAATTGGAATCGCTGCACCACCGTTATTTTTCACTTTGATCTCGTAAGCGACTTCAAATTTCTGGCGACCACCAATGGTCTTCTTCGTGCTCTTTTCATCGATGCGCAAGCGCTCAATTTGAATCTTTCTGTCTTTACCCAAGGAGAAAGAAAGGGTGTCTTTTGTCGAATTGACATCGATGTACGATTTACCGATATAGGTTCCATCAAAGTACAAGTTCGATTCGCCACTCAATAAATTCAATTTTTCCCAACCGGTAACCTGGGCAGTTAAGAACACCGAAGGATCCAATTTTGGTGCGCTGTGGTATTCATAATTTGCCGGCAATTCGAAATCATCGATGTGCACACGGTGGTCATTTCCATCTGTAGGAATACTCATTTTTGATTGAATCGAATATTCCACGCGCAAGTCTTTTTGTACCACAGTTGATTGGGCTTGCTGATACCAGGTATAAGAGCTTGACTGTCCTACTGATAATTCAGTTGAATTTCCGTTTGCCATCATATCATTTCTATATTTATTCTTTCTATTTCTGCTGCGACTCTCTATGATTACCCCATCGATAGATTCTGCCGATAACTTATAACTCGCAGAAGCCACTTGAATTTTATCGGTCACAACTACTTCGTCCAGTTCCAACTGATTGGATTGCAAGAAAAACTTCAAATACGGCGCGGTAATCTGTAACTGCATCGGCTGATATCCCATGTAGCTAGCTGTCGCATAGTATTCTCCGCGGGGTACATTGATTTCAAATTTACCGTCACTATTTGTTACTGTTCCCACATTTGGATTGGATGGAAAACGAATTTGCGCAAATGGCATGGCTTCACCTGTTGTCGCATCAATCACAATGCCCTTCAACAATTGACCTGAATAGTCGACCGTTGGCAATTGGCGTGTTGCGACTGTTCGTTGCTGCGGATAATTGTTGTAATTAAGGTACCATGGATTTAAAATAGGTTCCGCTGAATTTTCATACGGATCATTGGTAGAAAGTACCAAGTCCACATTATCCCAGGCAATTCCAGTAGCTTGTGTCACCAGCGCTTTTGCTTCCAAGCGCACCGGTTCACCTATTCCATTGGAACGCATGTCGTAATAAGGCTTCCAAGATGCACGTGGGGTGATGTA
This sequence comes from Chitinophaga pinensis, assembly GCA_945868555.1. Lineage (GTDB taxonomy): Bacteria > Bacteroidota > Bacteroidia > Flavobacteriales_D > Crocinitomicaceae > M0103. Next base: position 4,941 of record CAMBMC010000198.1, read on the forward strand.
AGAGAAGAAAAACTCACCTTTGGTCGCTTTGTCGACATCAATTTCAACGATGACCTCAGTATAGTTCGTAACGGGCTTGTTTCTGCGGCTAACAATTTCTTGTTCAATCCGGTTCATGTCCTTGTTCAAGGTTTCCAACTCTTCCTTGATGGCCGATTGACGAATCGTAATCGCATTTAACTTATCGTGCATGAACGCATAAGCTTCTTTTAGTTCAGACACTTTCAATCCGAGATCAGTGCCTTTCAACTCGCGGTTCTTCAGGATGAGATCCTTGTCAAAAAGTAAGATTTCATATTCATCGCGCAGATTGATGTCGCGTTTTTCCAATTTCTTTTTTTGATCATTCAAGGCATTTACCTCCTCGTTGGTGATCTTCATGTCCTCGAAGTTCTT
>CAMBMC010000199.1 GCA_945868555.1 Chitinophaga pinensis
TAGATTGACGCAAGTTTGTGTGTAGTCCCCAGGTTTTGGTCTTGATCCGTTTTAATTCAAGACTCCATTCAAGACTCCAATCAAGACTCCGTAAAAAAAAGAGGGCTTCTCAATTCTGAAAAGCCCTATTTACTTGTAGCGAGAGAGAGATTTGAACTCTAGGCCTCAGGGTTATGAATCCTGCGCTCTAACCAACTGAGCTACCTCGCCATTTTCTCGGTTATGAGGGTGCAAATATAGTTGATTTTTTTCGAAGGAAAAGTGAAACCCTACATTTTTTCAAGTACAAAGCACAAACCTCCACCAGTCAGATGGAATTCTTGTCGAAGGTCATTTTTTCAATGCAACTAATTACTAACTTTATCTCCCATGGATGACCACGATTTTTATCCCCAAAAACCAGAACTCATTGAAGTCAAGTCGAAAGGCAATTTTGCCCTAACGATCTTGTCAATCGTCATTTTTGTTATGACCTTTCTTTTCGTATTTACCGACGAGGTAAATTTTGTGTTTCACCTACTGATCGTTCTCTTGATCCATGAATTGGGACATTTCATTTGTATGAAAGTATTTGGCTATCAAAATGTACGGATGTTGTTCATCCCGCTGATGGGGGCTTTCGTGCAAGGCAGTAAAGAAGAGTATTCGTTAAAGCAAAGTTTGATTGTTACCGCCGCTGGTCCATTGCCGGGTGTGTTAATTGGTGCCGTCCTCATCCTTTTAGCTGCAAATATTCATCAAGTGTGGATGATCGACCTAGGTCTTCTGTTTTTATTGCTCAACATGATCAATCTAGTGCCTCTCGATCCTTTGGATGGTGGACAATTGTTTAAGCTTCTCATTCCTAAAAATCAGGAAATGTTCTTGTTGGGTTTTGCATTTGTTTCCTCCATGTTCCTCATCGGAATTGGCTGGTACATTGATTCATATGTGTTGATTGCCTTTGGATTTATCATGGGATTTCGGGTGCGGTCTTTTCAGAAGCAGGTGCAGTTAAGAAAAGAATTTGTAGAGGAGGAAATCAAGTATAAAACCACCTACAAAGACCTGTCTAATCGAGATTTCTCTAAAATTAAAAACATATTGTTGCGCAATTCAACAACTCTAAGAACATATATTGATTCTGTCTCAGAGGACGAGGCAGAACCATTGTTGGCTGGACAAGTGAATGGCGTACTTCAAACACCTATCAAACGCGACGCTTCCTCAGTATTTAAAGTGCTCACACTTGTGCTTTGGATCATTGCATTGATTGGGCCTTTGTTGGCACTGTTCTTCGGTAAAGAATTGATACGCGAAAATTATGGCTGGTACCTTGAGTGGCTTTCAAATCGGTGAAAAAGTAAGTTTTCTCTATGAAAAAGGGACGGGTGTAATTGTCCGCTTTGATGTCAATAACTTTATTGTCGTTTGCGATGAAGATGGCTTTGATCGTCAATTTCGGGCAAATGAACTGGCGAAAATTCATGGGACAGAATACCATTTGCCCGATGATCAAGTGGCGCAAATCAATGAAGACGATACCATTTCCAAAATGCATCACCGCATTTTTTCAGAAACACCCACAGGAGCTAAGCGTCCAATGGATGTATGGGAGTTGGATTTGCACATTGAATCCTTAATAGATTCGCACAAGGGGATGTCCAACACGGAAATCTTAAACATTCAGTTGAAAGAAATGCGTAGTTTTTTCAAAAAAGCGCAACAGAAACATGTCCGAAAAGTTGTACTTATTCATGGAGTGGGTGAAGGAATTCTTAAAGAGGAGGTACGCTCTTTTTTGGCGAAACAAGAAGGTGTAGATTACTTTGATGCAGATTTTAGAGAATATGGCAAAGGAGCCACGACAGCAGAAATACGTTATAACATTCACTAGGCATCTTTGCGGAAGCTGTGAATGTCGTTGTGGTTTTCTTCAATCTTGTCTTTCACCCGTCTGATGGTTTGAGTCAAAATGAACATATCTGGAGTGACATTCTTGCCAAGCCAGTGCCAACTTACTTCTTCATCTTCAATAGCCTGTGCCATGTGGTAAAGGATTTCAAAACCATGCGCCAAGAGCCATTTCTGCGCAGTTTCATTTCCCTCTGCACCATTGATCATTGCCATTAAATGGGGATATCCGTTCTTCGTGAGCCAATTGCGCGCTTCATCTTTTAGGTATATGGCATAGGTCGCCATCACCAATTCGGGATAGCCGTTGTCTTTTAACCATAGCAAAAGTTCGCTATTCCCTTCAATGGCCTTCGCCCAAGCGATAATTATTTTCGGATGATAGTCTAAAGGCTTAAACGGCACAGTGGAAACTTCACTTGCTTTCTTCGGTTGGGTTTGTTTTTTCTTGAACCAGTTGAACATAAAGAAGGATTAGTATTTGTCAACGCTAATTTCGCAGTTTGGTAACAAGGCCCTTAGTGCCTCAAGTTGATCTTTACTCAGATCATTTCCAAATACATTCATGAATTGAAGGGAGATTAAACGATTCATCTCTTTTGGAAAGGATGTAATGTTATTCTCCGTTAACAAGAGCGATTGCAACGCTTCCAATTCAACAAACGTTGCCGGCAATTTGGTCAAATGGTTTCCACTTAACCATAAAGTTTCCAATGAAATCAATGCGCCAAACCACTCTGGAAGGACGCGAAGTTCATTGTTGACCAAGTACAAGTCAAGAAGTTTTGTTAATTTCTGCATGGACTCTGGAAGCGTTGTCAACTGATTGTCATCTAAACCTAAATACTCTAGATGAGTTAAATTCCCTATACTTTCAGGTAATTTCTTCAGCTGATTTCCATCCAATCCAATGGCTTTCAATGTGGTCATTTGACAGACAAAATCAGGAATCTCAGTGATCTGATTGTCCTCCAAAATGAGTTCTTCCAAGTTAACAAGTTTGGTGATTGAAACAGGAATGGAATCCATGGAACCTTGAACCAATTGCAAGATTTTCACCTCTAAAGGATGTTTCAAAGCAGTTTCCAGCGAAGTGCATTTTTCGTATGGGGATTGACCAAAGCCAACTACTGGAAGGAAAAGAAGTAGGATACGTTTCAAATACCTCTCCATCATCCAAAGAACAAGTAGGCGACCAAGATTGCAGCGATTCCACCTATGAGGTCACAGAAAATTCCTGCCCAGGCAGCATATCGCGTGTTGGTTATTTTAACGGAACCAAAGTACACGGCGAGAACATAGAACGTAGTCTCCGTGCTGCCTTGGAAGGTAGATGCGAGTTTTCCAACGAAGGAGTCGGGTCCATATGCTGGATTTTGGAAGATCTCGACCATGAGTCCGCGAGCACCACTTCCAGAAAAGGGCTTCATGAATATCACAGGCAAAGCATCGATGAACTCAAGTGTTTTCAATCCACAGAAAAGTAAGATTTCTTTTAAGCCATTCATTAAATCTCCAAAGGCACCCGACGAACGAAACAAAGAAACAGCTGCCAGCATCGCTACGAGGTAAGGAATGATGTTGATGGCCACTTGGAATCCTTCTTTTGCACCATTGATGAATGAATCGAACATTTGAACCTTCGAACGAATCGCCAAGCCAAAAAAGAAGGCGATGAACCCAAACATGATGGTATTGCTCACGATAGAAGAGATGGTCTTGATTTGATCGGGGTGGGTGTTCAAATACCACATGAAACCAACAATCAACGCGGTCAATCCACCGACGTAGCCAAGGATTACCTTATCAAATAGATTTATTTTTTGCCGGATAGAAACGAAGATTAAACCTCCCAAGGTCGCGAAATATGTGGTGATTAAGATCGGTAGAAACACAGACGTTGGGTCGACTGAACCATTTGTCGCTCGGGCAGCTAGTATCGAAACTGGGATGATTGTTAGTCCTGAGGCGTTGAGCACCAAGAACATGATTTGGGCATTCGTCGCCGTTTTTGGATCAGGATTTAAGGTCTGTAAATCTTGCATGGCTTTCAATCCTGCCGGTGTAGCGGCATTGTCCAAACCAAGCATATTTGCGGAGAAATTGAGCATGATGGATCCAACGGCCGGGTGACCTTTAGGGATTTCAGGAAATAGCCGTGTAAACAAAGGTTGAATTAGGCGGGACATCACGCGAATCGCTCCACCATCTTCACCAATCTTCATGATTCCCATCCAAAGCGCCATGATCCCCGTCATGAACAAGGCCAGTTCAAAACCTGTTTTAGCCGATTCAAACAAGGCGTCCATCATGTTCTGAAGGATGTGCGTGTCTTGCCAAAAGATCAACTTAGAAAATCCCATCACCATGGCGATGATGAACATTCCTGCCCAAATGCGATTCAATACCATATTACGAATATCGGAAACTCTTTCGTGCCCAAGCACCCTTCATCAGCTTTCTTTCAACAACGAAAGGTCGATAGCTCCGAAAGTTTATATAATTCCTATTCCCTGTCGGATTATTTCGGCTTCTGGTCCAGTGCAATCAACTACAGTGGATGCATCAAGATTCCCATAGCCGCCATCGATAATCAGTGCCACATCCTCGTCAAAACGTTCGTAAATCTGGTACGGATCGGCAAAGTAATCTTGAATTTCATCTTCCTCATTGTGCAAGGATGTAGTTGCAATTGGATTCCCCAGTGCCTTTACAATTTCAATGATGATGGGGTTGTTTGGAATTCGAATCCCAATTTCCTTTCGGTTCGTATCGAAAAGCTTAGGGATTTCATTGGATGCCTGAAGAATAAATGTAAATGGTCCAGGGAGGGAATGTTTCAGGAGTTTAAATGTCGGTCGATCTATCTGTTTGGTATATTCAGAAATGTGACTTAGGTCGGAACAGATTATCGAAAAATGAGCTTTACTGAGTTTCACATCTTTCAATGCTGCCAAATCATTCAATGCCTTCTTATTGTACAAATCACACCCCATGCTGTAAACGGTGTCCGTTGGAAAGATAATGATACCGCCTTTTTTTAAGGCATCGACAGCTTGTTGGATGAGACGCTTGTCAATGTTCTCAGGGTTAATTTCAACAATCATGAGTGGTTTATTTGAAGATTTTGCAGGAAATCGCGCGGTGATCACTGTACGGGGTTTCTTGAATGATGAAGTCGCTTGATCGCAAATCTTTGGTGTGAAAAACATAGTCAATACGGCCAGCTGGAACCTTACCGACATAGGTTGATCCGATTCCCACGGACGTATTTCGGAACGAATCGATGAGCAGCTTACTGAATTGGTGATAAGTATAGGACATCGGGGTATCGTTGAAATCTCCACAAACAATTGTGGGATATGGGGAAGTTTGCACGTGTTCCATCACCCGACGTGCTTGGTCGGCACGCTTCGGATAGGCGAT
>CAMBMC010000200.1 GCA_945868555.1 Chitinophaga pinensis
TGGCGTTAAATAACTATTTTTAATAAACGATGAAAAGCAGTCTCTATTGGGGCTGCTTTTTTTACACTTAATGAACATGAAAAAGATTTTTTTCGCTGTCGCATTAACCTTGTGTTGTGGAATAACGAACGCTCAAATTAAAGCGATCACTGAGAATGGGGAGGAGGTCGTTCTTTTTGAGGATGGTCAATGGGAATATGTGGAAAGTGGTGAGCTTGTAGAAGAAGAAATTCTTATGAATCCCTTGAAATTCGTCCGTCCAGCGACATCTGCATTTCTCTTGAAAAGCACTAAATTTAATATTGGAGTCTACCTGGATTCGAAGAAATGGACCATTGAAAAAGGCAAGGGCGACGATGCCTATGAGTACCAATTGACTTTGAATCAAGGTGATCTGTATGCTATGTTGATCACTGAGCAGGTAGAAATCCCCTTAGAGTCGCTTAAAGAAATCGCTCTTGAAAACGCCCGTGATGTTGCTCCCGACGTATATGTGGCAAAAGAGGAATACCGCATGGTGAACGGACTTAAAGTACTGATGATGCAGATGAACGGCACACTGAGTGGAATCAAATTCAGTTATTACTGCTATTATTTTTCAAGTGAAAAAGGAACCATACAGTTTATCGGATATACTTCCCAAAATCTGTTGTCTAAGTATCAAAAAACCATCGAAGACCTGTTGAATGGTCTTGTTCAATATTAAGCTTTAACTCATTAAGAAATGGCCGCACAAAAACACCCAAAAGCTTTACCCTATTTGTTCTTCTCTGAAATGTGGGAACGCTTCGGATATTACCTCATGATCGGAATTTTTACGCTCTATCTCAAGGATAAAGTGGATGGTTTTGGCATGAGCGAAGAGGATGCATCGGATCTTTATGGAACGTTCATCGCTTTCGTGTTTTTAACACCTTTTATCGGAGGACTTCTTGCTGACCGTGTCTTGGGATATCGACGTTCAATCACCATCGGAGGATTGCTAATGGGCGTAGGCTATTGCTTGATGGCGATTCACGATCTAAATATGCTCTATTTGTCCATGTTCTTGGTTATTCTCGGGAATGGATTCTTCAAGCCGAACATCTCGACCTTGCTGGGTAATTTGTACAACAACGAGGAGTACAAAGCGCTCAAAGATTCGGGGTATAGCATTTTCTACATGGGAATAAATGTGGGGGCCTTCATTTGTAACTTCTTCGGTGCGGCCTTGTACAACATGATTGGATGGGGCGCGGCATTCATCGCTGCAGGTATTGGGATGTTCTTGGGGATTATAATTTTTTGGATGGGAACGCGCCATTTTAAGCATGCCGATGTCATCAAGCCAAAAGCAGAATCTGACATGTCGCTAGCGAAGATTTTTGGAATCATCTTGCTCCCGGCAATTGCTTTTGGATTGATCGGCTATTTCTTGCCAGAGCCAATCGTAAAAACTCGAACAACAGATGCCTTCTTGTTTGGCTGTATTCCTGTGATTTTCTTTTATGTGTATCTCCTTATAAAAAGTCCGAAAGAGGAGCGACGACCAGTAGCGGCCATGTTGTCCATTTTTGCTGTGGTGATTGCTTTTTGGGCAGTGTTCAAGCAAAATGGTTCAACACTCAATACCTGGGCTGACCAATACACGGACCGTCAAGTTTCGGCATCTTCTGTTCCCGTGCTCGACGGACTCAAACTAGTAAAGCAATACGAATATGTGAAGGATACGATTCAATTGACGGACAAACAGTTCCGTCCGCAAGTGACAAAGGACGATAAGCCTGTCATGGTCATTGATTATCCAGATTACTTCAAGAATTTGCCGAAAGAAAAATTGCCAAAAGATGGTGAAGTGGTGTATGCCTTAAATACCAACTTGTTTCAATCGGTCAATCCCTTCTGGGTGGTGGCATTGACCCCATTGGTCTTGGCATTTTTTGGCTTTCTGCGTCGTCGAGGGAAAGAACCTACAACACCGCAAAAAATTGCTTTTGGCTTGGTAATTTCTGCACTTTCTTGCCTGGTGATGGTTGGGGCCGTATATGCAAGCAACAATGGTGGTGTTAAATCTTCTGCGTGGTGGTTTATTTCGTCTTATGCAGTCATCACCATTGGTGAGCTTTTCTTGAGCCCAATGGGCTTGTCTATGGTGAGTAAATTGAGTCCGCCGCGATTAACTGCTTTGATGATGGGGGGATGGTTCTTGGCGACGTCGATCGGTAACAAGCTTTCGGGGCTCTTGAGCTCGTTCTGGGATGGCTATCAAGACAAAGCGAATTTCTTCTATGTCAACTTTGCCCTTTTAGGCTCCGCCGCCTTGATTCTTTTCGTAATGCTCAAATGGCTCAACAAGATTTTTAAGGAACACGAGGGGTAAGGTGGAGTTACTAATTACTAATTACGAATTACGAGTTATGAGTTATGAGTTATGAGTTGCGAGTTTTTTGGAGGCTCCGCCACAGCATTCTCGAAGTTACGACGTGATGAAACGAATTACGAATTGTTTGTTGACTGAGGTGCGCAGCATACTTGAAGTCGCAATTTGATGTTACAAGTTGGCTGTCTGTTGCACGAATTTTTGCTTTCGACAGAAGGAATTCACGTTCATTTCAGAAATTTAAGTTCTTCAAGCATGCGCAGCAGTTTATGACATTCATATCATCGTTAGTGTTTAATACCACATTATGGGTGTTTTTGATTATGAAGTCATAATAATTATTTAATGCCGAAAATGACTTAAATTCTTTTTTTTTCATTTAATTTTCAGTTGTTAAACATATCAACGTATTAATTATGAAGAAAAATTTATTAATTCTAATTGGAGCAGTGCTTGTATTGTCTTCAATAATCTCATGCTCAAAAAATGAATCAACACCGCAACTGAAATCTTCAACTTCTGGAGTCACTCCTGAGGTCGTTGTGGGTTCAAACCAAGGCGGAAATGTAACGTGTGAAGAAGCTGCTGATGGAACTGGCTTAGAAGGGTATGCATACTCAACTGGAAAGCAAGATTATCCTTTCAATAGCAACTCTTTTGGAAATGGTGTGTCTGTAACAACTGATGGTACGAATGTATCCTGGTCAATAACTCCTCCTAGTGGTTATTGTGTTGCAAACGTTGCTGTTATCGTGAAAGGTGGTCCGAGTGCCAATGTGTACTACTACAATGATGGACAGAGCAGTGATTCAGGTTTGACTTCTCCAATAAATGCTAGTGGGAGTGCTGCAGGATTGAGTAATTTGACCATTTGTTACAATTTGGTGGAATGCGAAGTGCAAGAGTGTGACTGGCAAGAAGAGACCGCTTTTGGTGGTGGTGTTGAAGGTGGCGGTAACGCTTGGTGGTTCGCAATCGATGCTGGTACAAGCGGTACGTACCCAATTTATGCAGGTCAGCAGGCAGTGCCAGGGGCTTCTGTAAATTACGACGCGACTACAGATCAAATTACGATTGTTTTGGGTTCTAGTATGCAGTTGCAAGATGTTAATGAGCCTGTAAAGGTTGAGGGTTATAATGTTTTGCCTTCAGAACGTCCAGCGGCAGGTTTGTTCGAGTTGTACAAAGGAACAAGCTTGAGCGTACAAGGAAATGGCTCTGCCTATTACGTTGTACACCTTGATGTAGAGGTTTGTAACTAAAAGAAATCAATATGCTGAAGAAGGTCCGGATTTAATTCGGACCTTTTTTGTTGAATTATATTGAGCCTACTTAAGTCCGAGTTGAATATTAGTGGCAAGCCCAAGGTTAAAGGTGTCCTAAAATTTTATCGAAGAAAAAAGGCTTTGATAAGCATTTAATAGAATAAGATAATCCTTGCGGCTTATCGCTTTCAAACTCTTGCTATCTTAATGGTTTGTGATTCAATAGTTGTTACGTTCATGTTGCTGAAAGCTTTCATAAAATAGAATATTTCGAAAGGGTATAGTCTTCTTTAAAGAATTGATTTACTCGATACTAAGCTGCATTAAAAACACAGAACATACACGAGATTCGAGTGGATCAGATCACAGTTGAATTTTTTCCAACTAGTCACTTAAAAAAAGAATTCTCTGTTGAAGTAAACCCAACTAGTCACTCGTAACTAGACGTCATCCCCCTGATCCATGCCCTGTAATTCAACCAAATTTGTGTAAATGCCATTTTGTGAAATCAATTCCTCATGGGTTCCATGCTCAACAATTTGACCTTGCTGAATGACCAAAATCTTATTCGCATTGCGAATGGTGGAGAGGCGGTGCGCAATCACAAAGGATGTGCGTCCTTGCATAAGTTTATCCAAGGCGTCTTGTACCAAGCGCTCTGATTCTGAATCCAAGGCAGAGGTTGCTTCATCGAGAATAAGAATGGCAGGGTTTTTTATGATCGCTCGAGCAATAGCGATGCGCTGTTTTTGTCCTCCGGAGAGCTGAATTCCACGATCCCCCACTTGTGTTTCTAATCCTTCAGGGAAAGAACTGATGAATTCCCAAGCATTGGCTTTTTTTGCCGCTTCAATGATTTCTTCTTCACTCGCATCGGTGTCGCCAAAGCGGATGTTCTCACGAATAGAACCTGCGAATAGAATGACCTCTTGTGGCACGATGGCCATGTGTTTGCGCAAATGCGTCACATCGATTGACTTAATGTCGTTGCCATCAAATTGAATACTACCCTCGTCGGTGTCGTAATAATGCAGCAGAAGCGATGATATGGTCGATTTACCCGACCCTGATGAACCTACAAAGGCAATTGTTTCATTTTGTTGGGCGTGAAAACTAATTCTTTGAAGCACCGGAAGGTCTTTGCGCTGTGGGTACGAAAATTCTACATTGTCGAAACGAATTTCTCCAGTAATTTTCGGAGTACTTTTTCCCGGCAAGAGTTCCTGTTCTCCAGGTTGACCAATCAATGTCATCAGGTTTTCTGTTGCACCAATGGTTTTTTGAATGCTTGCATACAAGTCAGGAAGTGAACCAATCGACGCGCCCATCATGATGGTGTACATGATGAAGGAGAAGAAATCTTTAGGATTCAATTGAGGATTAGGCCCTTGAGTCATTAAGAGTCCCTGCCAAACAATGAAAACAATGGCGCCAAACAAGCAAAAGATAATGAACGAAATGAACAAGCCACGCCACACCCCACTTTTCACATTCATGTTTCGGATTTGCTCAATTTTCTCGTTGTATTTCCCAAGGATAAAGAACTCATTCGTAAAGGATTTCACATTGCTGATTCCGGTAAGCGATTCCTCAATGATTGAATTGGATTCAGCGGCTTGATCTTGCGCTTGCTTGGACAGTTTTCGAATGAAGCGACCGAAGAACACTGCGATAACAGCCAT
>CAMBMC010000201.1 GCA_945868555.1 Chitinophaga pinensis
CCGGTGTATCAATAATTTTATCAATAAAGTGAACCGCGATGTAATCTGCCAATACAATTTTCTTTATTAATCCTTTGACAATCTGAATGATTGACCAACTGAATGCGTCTTTATCTAGAGCAAAGGGTTGACGAATTTGAGGAATGAAATCGCGTGCACGAACGATAGGTCCGGCAACGAGCTGAGGGAAATAGGTGACAAAGAAGGTATAATCGAAGAAGTTCTTTACGGGCTCAATTTCCTTTCGGTAGATGTCGATAAAATAGGAAATGCTCTGAAATGTAAAGAAAGATACACCTACGGGAAGGATGATTTTGTCGACATTGAAACTTCCCTCACCAAAGAATGAATTTCCCATGTAAGCGAGGTGATTGAATACCTTGAAGTCAGTATGGAACATTTCATTGAAGGAGTCTGTGAAGAAGTAAGAATACTTGAAGTAGGCGAGAACGGCCAGATTTAAAAATGCCCCAATCCCAATGATCCATTTCTTCGAACGCTCACGCTGTGCGTCATGCACCCACTTACCAAAAAAGTAATTCCCTACGAGACTGATGCACAAAAGAATGACAAACAATCCAGAGGTTTTGAAATAAAAGAAAATGGAAACAGCTGTCAGGAAAATACCCCTTACCAAGAAGTGTTTGTGAATCATAGAAAAGATGATCATCACCGCTAAGAAGAAAAGCCAGAAATCCAATTGTGTGAAGATCAGGGGTTCCTTTTCATTGAATGAGAATATTTGCCACAGTCGTTCCATGTGCTCAGTTTAATGTTGTTTGTATCGTTCGTTCGTGCATTTGTCGGAGAAACTTTAGGAATGAATCCGTGAAAAGTTCTCCCTTTAAATGATAGCCCATGGAGGTGAAATGTACCAAGTCAGCTTGCATCAAGCCTCGGTTTTTCCATAGTTTTGAGGAACCCAATTCTCCCATTACTCCATAAAAATCCCAAACTGCAGCATGGTATTTTTCTGCGAGTTCAATGATCATCTCCCGCTCTCGAGCTATGTTGCGATTGAGGTAACGTTTATGGTAATAAGAGTCATTGGGAACTGTGAGTAGAATCGCGCAATTGGGATTCACCCGAAGTACTTTTTGAATCATTTTTTCAAGATTGCGCTTGTACACCTGTGGGTCGAATTGATCATAGGGTACATTGCCATCGTTTGTTCCCACTGAAAAAGCAAAGAAATCGGGCGGGTAAATGGACAATTGTTCTTCGAAGTTTTTACAGCCCAAATAAGTGTAAAGCCCAGCACCATTGACTCCGATGGATGTGTATGAAATTCCTGGAAGATCGTTTAAAAACTGAAATCCATAGATTTCGAGTTCGAGTGGCAGTTGATTTTTTCTGGAAAATTGAACATCCAAGACATCTATTGGATCAGAAAACGTGATCTCTGAATAGCCTAAACTTGGATTTTGAAGGATGGACTCAACCAAAATTTCATCCCCACCAAAATGAATATCAAAGGGCAATTCTCCTTTGTTGTGAAGGATACGTACCGTTCTAAATGGTGGCTGAACATTGCTACGGTTGTGACGGAAGTGCAGGTTGATTACGGAGTCGTTGCAGGTTATTGCAGCACCCATGACGCCATAGTCTATGGTTGAAGGATTGCTTGTGACACTGCGGAATGCTGTCCATGTATTGGGTGAAGTGAATTCGTAGTTGGACGGGTTGTTTGTTTGTGCCAACTTGAAGGGAAATACCATGCCGCGTTCGCCAGGAATACCTTCCCAGTTGCTTTGCAGGAACGACCGAATGTCATGCGTATAGATGTCGGCTTGCAAATGCGATCCACCGATGTGGTAGAAATGCATCTTTCCTCTCTTGAATTGAATCAAGGAATCCATACGTGCCGCCAGCAATTCCCAACTCTTGCTCTTGTCACAATAAAATCGAAAATGATTAGCTGAGGGATCGATAAAGGTATAATTCAATACATCCGCGGAATCAATTTCTTGAAAATCAGGAAAACAATAGGTGCTCAAAGGCTCTAACTTCTGACCTAACAAAAGTTGACATCCAGTCAAAATGAATAAAAGGGTGAACAGCGTCTTCAATGTCAATGATTTATTTCTTTTTTTCTTGCCATTTTGCAAATTCTGCTGCAAATGCATCGAAAAACATTTGTGAGGCATAGCTTGCGCCTCCATTACTGAAGTGGATGTAATCCTTTCCTGCCAAACCTTGTTCCACCCAAGAAGGCATTGAATTTTTACCCCCCATCGCACGAAACAAGTCCCAGTATCCAGCACCTACGTCAAGACTGATTTTTTTCATCTGATCCACACAATAGGGAAGTAGTGGATAGGTTTCGTAGACCCCTTTGTCAAGTCGAGACATATCACTTGGACCTATGACGATGATGGCAGCGGACGGGCGCAATTTGTGTATGGTATTTAATTGTCCTTTGAAATTTCGAGTGAAATTTCGCACTGAACTCGAATCCTTAAATGAAGGAACAGAATTTCCGCCAAATTGCATGATGATCAATTCGGTGTTTAGATCACTGTACATCTGAGAGGTAATACCTTGGTCCATATAGCCATAAATTGTACCGCTAGACCCTCGCATGCCCACATTGTCGATTTGCATTCCATAATCACCCTCTAATGAAAAACCACAGATATTTGGGCTGACGGTGGCAGAAAACACATATTTTAATTTCCCAGGAGTAGCCCCAAATGCAAGATCAACACTATGCAATTTTCCGTCTGTTTTTAGGCTGTCTTCATGTATTAAATTGCCGTTTTGATAAACCTTCAATCCACAAGGTTTCAAACAACTGTTGTAGTACATTTTTACATTGTTGTATTCCTTAGCTCGAGAATATGCGTTTTTATTGGCTTCAATTTCAATCCAAGCTTCCTCGATCGATGACTTATTGCTCATGCCTGAACTATCCAACTCCGATGTAAATCGTGCAGCAGAGCCCATCGCACCATATTTTTTGCTTTTCAATCGGTCGCCACCAAAGCAGGTATAGCGCACAAAGTTGGAGGAATAACTTTGTTTAAAGGTGTTTGTTGGGTAGACATTCATGGCAGGAATTAAACCAGGACCACTGCCGCCGAATTGATTTTGAATGCGTTGCCTGATGTATGCGGTCATGCGGTCGCCTTCAATTTGTGAATCACCGTAATGGAAAATGTGAATCTTTTTCTTGTCGGTAGCGGCATTTTGCATTTTCGTAAAAAAGCCATGTAGGTTTTGAAGCCCAGCTTCATTCAATACAAACGAGGTGCTTGATTCTGTGGAAAGTTCGCCACCATTGGGCGCTCCAAAAGAACCATCCGAACCGTTTTTGTGCTGTAGCAACGGATCTTCAATCCCTGAGGTATCAACCTTCGCAACAAGCTTTGTGATGTCCTTTTTTTCCTGTTTTACAGGATGAAAAAATTCAGCCTTAGACATGAATTGTAACTTATAGCCGAAAATGTTCCATCCCCCTTCGGGAATAAAAATGACAATAGGGGATAACAACAGCAACACTCCAAGCGTAAATAGGAGTACATGTATGGGCTTGAGGACTTTCAATACATAAAATTTGATAACGACAAATGTAATGATTCTAAAGGCATTTTTTTTCGCTTGAAAATGTCATCTTTTCATCCTTTTACTAAAAAAACTGCCATCATGTCCGAATAAACGGATTGGCAGTATCTTTGACTGAAGCGGCGAGTCAAAAAATAATGTGTTATGGTAGATGAAAAAAATCCGAATGAGGAGGGAAAAGGGCTTGAAAACGAGCAGCCACATGAGATGGATGCACAATCGGATTCGACATCCGAAGAAATCGTAAATGAGCCAGTAGAGCAAACAGCAGAGGATAAATTTCTTGAGCTGAATGAGCGTTTTTTGCGCCTGCATGCTGATTTTGATAATTTTAGAAAGCGTTCTCGAAAAGAACATTTGGAGACCATCGATCATGCCAATGCACAACTATTGAAGGATTTGTTGCCCATTTTGGATGATTTTGAGCGGGCAATTGTAAACAATGAAAGTGCTGACAATATCGATAGCGTGAAGGAGGGATTTAATTTAATTCATGCTAAAATGTCGGCCTTATTGGCTGCAAAAGGATTAAAGCCAATGGACGCGAAGGGTGAAAAATTTGACAGCGATCTTCATGAAGCAATTGCCAACATCCCAGCACCATCAGAAAAAGAAAAAGGAAAAGTAATTGAAGATATTCGCAAGGGGTATTACCTCAATGATAAGGTGATTCGCTTTGCACAAGTGTTGGTTGGACAGTAATAAAATAGAATGAGTCAGAAAAGAGATTATTACGAGGTTTTAGGAGTTTCTAAAAGTGCTGATGAGGCCGAAATTAAAAAGGCCTACCGCAAATTGGCAATCGCACACCACCCGGATAAAAACCCTGATGACGCCAGTGCTGAGGAGAAATTTAAGGAGGCGGCTGAAGCATACGAGGTATTAAGTGATTCTCAGAAAAGAGCGCAATACGACCGTTTTGGTCATGCAGGAGCCAATGGCCAAGGCTTTGGTGGTGGTGGAATGAACATGGATGATATCTTCTCACAATTCGGAGATGTTTTCGGAGGCGCATTTGGCGGAGGTAGCTTCGGTGGAAGTCGAGGTGGAGGAAGTCGCGTTGTGCGTGGAACAAATCTTCGGGTAAAGATGAAGCTGACACTTGAGGAAATTGCTGAGGGTGTGCGCAAGAAAATCAAGGTGAACAAATTGGTGAATGCCGAAGGTGTTACCTATAAAAATTGCCAAACCTGCGGTGGAAGCGGACGTATTACACGCGTCGCTCAAACATTTCTTGGTGCTATGCAGACGCAAACAACGTGTAATGTTTGTCAAGGTGCAGGTAAGATGATTGACAAACGTCCGTCGGATTCGGATGCTCAAGGACTAAAACGTCAAGAAGAAGTCATCGAGATTGATATTCCTGCAGGTGTTGAGGAAGGCATGCAATTGAGTGTTACAGGAAAAGGAAACGCAGGCCCATTCAATGGGGTGCCAGGTGATTTGATCGTTCAGATTGAAGAAGTTGAACATCCTGAATTAAAGAGAGATAGTGAGAACTTACATTATGAGGCCCACATCAATTTTGTGGATGCCGTATTGGGTGAGTCGATAGAAATACCAACGGTCAACGGAAAAGCAAAAATTAAAATTGATCCAGGAACACAAAGCGGTAAAGTCCTTCGATTGAAAGGCAAAGGCTTGCCCATTCTGCAACGCTATGGGCACGGCGATTTGTTCGTGCAAATCAATGTCTGGACACCAAAAAAAGTATCTAAGGAGGAGCG
>CAMBMC010000202.1 GCA_945868555.1 Chitinophaga pinensis
GAACGGAAAGGAAATGACGGATATGGGAATCACCCACGAAGCGCTGATGAGTGGCGGTGAATTGATCTTTACAATGGGTGACGCACCAAGAATAATGTTGAGTAGTCATCCTGGTTCGGCACTAAAAGCTGTTGATGTCGAAAGTTCAGGGTTCATTGCACCTCCATTTTTTGAAAATGAAGAACGCATTTTTGATGACAAGCATACCATCATGATTGGACATCATCCACAATACAACAGCAACAAAGAATGGTTGTTCGACCAAGAGTTCAATGGATTTCAAGCCGACCAAATTTCCATCGAGTATCGATTTACCGATCAGCCAGACAGCATTTTCACCTACACAGGGCCATTCACGATTGACCTTAGCCGAAGCATTGAAGCGAGAAAAGTTGAGCGTATATTTACGACAAGCGCCTGTTATGACCACAGAAGTGAATGGGTCCGCGCAGATTACACGCAACAAGACCCATCCATTCAACTGAAATTGAGTACGGAATATGCGCATCAATATGCTGCTGCAGGACCAAACACCTTGATCGATGGCATGCAAGGAGGAAGTGAATTCCGTACAGGCGATTACCAAGGTTTCTTTGACAAAGACATCGTGGCTGAAGTGGAATTCTCAGAACCTCGTGTTTTGAAAGAAATTGGTTTGAGCTGCTTGCAGGACATGAAATCTTGGATTTTCTATCCGTCTGAAATAAAGTTGGAATACTCTTACGATGGTGTTCATTTCGAAGCGCTTTCGACGATTTTTACCAATGTACCCTTTGCCTCCAATGCGATTAGCCCCGAAATGATTCCAAGTTTCAGTACTTACGTTGGTCCCATGACGAATGATTTTTACAGGCAGACAAACTCCACGACACCGATCCGTAAAATTAGAGTTACGGCAGTGAATTATGGGAAATGTCCACAGTGGCATCTCGGCGCAGGCAATAGCACATGGCTGTTTGCAGATGAACTTATTTTCCGATAAAACACATTTCCCCTCCTCTGTTTGACCATATTCGCTAGAATGTTGGTACATTAGCGCACACATTTTATATAAAATTTATGAAGCAATTTAAGATTTCACTTATTTGTTTCTTCGTTCTCCTCGGATCATTCGTCCGCGCAGATGAAGGAATGTGGTTTTTGATGTTCATCGATCGTCTGAACCACCGCGATATGCAAAAAATGGGACTTCAGCTTACGGCTGAGGAAATTTATTCCATCAACAATCACTCATTGAAAGATGCGATTGTTCAGTTCAACGGAGGATGCACTGCTGAGGTAATCTCCAAAGATGGTCTTTTGTTAACCAACCACCACTGCGGC
This sequence comes from Chitinophaga pinensis, assembly GCA_945868555.1. GTDB lineage: Bacteria > Bacteroidota > Bacteroidia > Flavobacteriales_D > Crocinitomicaceae > M0103. The sequence goes on from CAMBMC010000202.1 coordinate 1,324, forward strand.
TACGATGCAATTGCAGAATTGTCCACTCCTGAAGCCAACTACTTGAAAAACGGGTACTGGGCAGCAACGCGCAAAGATGAATTGAAGCCAGCAAGTTTGTATGTACGTTTCTTCGTGCGCATGGACGATGTGTCTTCACGCATTTTAAGCAAAGTGAACAGCTCAATGTCTGAGGCTGAGCGTGAAAAAGCCATCAACCAAGAAATTGCATTGATCGAAAAAGAAAACAACGAAGGCGGAAAATACACAGTTTCTGTTCGTTCATTCTTCCAAGGAAATGAGTTCTACTACTTCGTTTACCAAGATTACAAAGACGTGCGTTTGGTGGGAACACCGCCAGAAAGCGTTGGAAAATATGGAGGCGACACAGACAACTGGGAATGGCCACGTCACACAGGAGATTTCTCTATGTTCCGTGTGTATGCAGATGCAAGCGGTCAGCCGGCTGAATATGCAACAAGCAATGTTCCATTGAAGCCTAAGCACCACCTTCCTGTAAATGTTGGAGGTGTGAAAGAGAATGATTTCGCCATGATTCTTGGATACCCAGGGCGCACCAACCGTTGGATGCCTGCTGGTGGAATTGAGCAAAATGTGATGTTCTCATACCCTGCATGGGTTGAAGGTTCAAAAACTGGAATGGATGCCATGAAGAAATACATGGATAAAGATGAGGCCGTAAACTTGATCTATGCATCCAAGTATGCTGGAGTAGCAAACTACTGGAAGAATCGTCAAGGAATGATTGATGCCTTGACACAATTCCAAACTGCGAAAATGAAAGCAGCGCAAGAAGCAAAATTCAACAAATGGGCAAATAAAGCTGAAAACAAAACAAAATATGGAAATGTTGTGGCAATAATCAACAATTACTACAACCTTACCAATGAAAAAGCGCGTCATGACAACTACCTACAACAATTGTTGCGTACATCGGCTTATGGAACGATCTCTCGCAGCCTTGGGAAGCAATTGATGACCTATGCAACTGCTGATGCTGAAACGCGTGCGAAAATGCGTCCAGATCTTGAAGCTGCGATCAAAGGATTCATGGCGGACATGTACTTCTCTGCTGAAATGGACATCTTGAAAGCACAGTTGAAATTGTATGCTACAAATTCTACTGGATACAACATCGCTCCTTCTGTAGTTAAAATTGGCGGAAATTACGACACCTATGTGAACTCTTTATTTAGCTTGAGCATCTTTACATCTCAAGATGCCTTGTTGGCGTTCTTGGATCTTCCTTCAGAAGGAATGATTACCAATGACCCAATGTATGTATTGTCAAATGACTTGCTTACACATTTGAATTCAAAATCAGATGAGATTGCTAAAGCACAAAATGATTTCCAAGCTTCTTTCAGATTGTTGGTTCAAGGATTGCGTGAATCTAAATTAGCGCCTATTCAATATCCAGATGCCAACTCTACATTGCGCTTGACATACGGAAATGTTCAGGCCTTGCCAAAAGACAGCCGCAACGATGCGAAAGTAAATTTCTACACAACAATGGACGGTTTGGTAAAAAAATACAAAGCAGGTGATGCTGAGTTTGATTTGCCAGCGCGTATGTTGGAATTGCACAAGAACAAAGACTATGGACAATATGTAGACAAAAACGGATACATGCCAGTTTGTTTCTTGACAGACAACGACATTACAGGAGGTAACTCAGGTTCACCAGTCTTGAATGGCAAAGGAGAGTTGATTGGTTTGGCCTTTGATGGAAACATCGAGGCGATGGCTGGAGACGTGATCTTTGATTCAAAGTTGCAACGCACCATCAATGTTGACATTCGTTATGTCTTGTGGTTGATCGAGAAATACTCAAATGCAAAACACATCGTTGACGAAATGGATATCGTTCGATAAACGAAACACACAGAAATCAAGAATCCCGCTCACAAGGCGGGATTTTTTTTTGTGATTATTTAATTTTCTCAAAGTATTTGATTTTATTTGTGAATCTAACAATCTACGATAAACTTTACCTTATGAAGCAGCTATTTATCACCGCAATTCTTTGTGTTTTTTCATTAATAAGTGCAGCACAAACAAGCATTACATGTAAAAGCAGAGAAACGTGTTGGTGGAATGTTGATTCTGAACAATTTGATATTTGTTCAGATGCTGTCTTCGACAACTCCTTGTTTGTTATGAATGAAAATGAGGATATGCTTGTGCACAAAACATCTGACATGACTTCTACGTATTATGTGACCACTTCTGAATCTGAGGAAGATTATATCACTTATGAAGTTGTAAGTGATGTTGGAAACGAGTATACAGTAATTTTTGATGTACAACGCATGTTGGTGAAATTTATGGGCACCGATGACGAAGGAGACATTTACCTTACGATGTACGCCATTAAATCTGTATTTTAAGGAGATGAATAATTTCCCGAATACAGTTAAACTCATACTCGCTATTGCACTTCTGCTCTGTCTTGCCGATATGCCATATGGCTATTATCAGTTTCTGCGCGTTGCAGCCTGTGTTGGCTTTGGAATTCTTGCATTTACCGCATTTGAAGATAAAAAACAAGGTGAAGGAATTCTTCTGATTGTGCTTATTTTATTGTTCCAACCATTGGAGAAAATTGCCTTAGGTCGCACCTTGTGGAATATCGTTGATGTGGTGGTTGCGATTTATCTCTTAGGATCGGCATTTGTAAATACATCAACAAAGAAATCATAACCTTTTCTTTCCCATCCCTTAACATCTCGATAACTTTCATAGCTTTCCTTTGTGTCATGATTTTGACAACAATGATGAACGCTCCACAGCAACCAGTGCAAAGCCCAATGGACGCTTTGTTGATGTATCTCGAACTAGGAAACATAGCTGGAAAAAACGGAAATGATCAAGATGCCATTGATTACTACATCAAAGGATTGCAAATTGCCCGTGAAATTGAAGACCGCCCTAGAATTCAACAGTTGTCGAATTTGATTTTGACTTTTATCTAATTTTCCTAAAAGCCTTCCGGAGATTTTATATTCGGGGAAGACTTTACTCTTTTCTTGAACATAAACCCCAATCCGATCTCATGGGTTGACCCAAACACTCCATTGTTCAATTTACTGAACGACATCTCGTAAGCATACGACACCCGAAACTTTCCTTTGATATCCCAACCCGCCATTAGTCCAACGCAGTCGTTAGAACGAAGTGTAACACCGGCATATAAATCGTTGTATTTGAAAAGTAGATTAAAGTCAAGCGAATAGAAATTAAAATCTGTTTTTAAAAAAACTTGTGGACGCACGATCAAACCTGGTTTGTATCTACTGTTCGCACTAAATTGAATATCGTATCCAGCAAAAGCAAAAAGATGCAAGGCATCGCGATAACCATTGGCATATTTACTCTGAGGAAGTTGTGTCACACTTAGTCCCAAATCTAATTTTCTCCAACGGAATGCCACCCCAAAATCAGCTGTAAGACGTGTAGATGGTGCCCAAAAAGTTGAATCGACAAGGGGTTCTGAAAAAAATACTGTCGTATTCTTCATGTACTGAAAACCGGCCGCAAGTCCAAATGACAAAGATGTTTGTCTGCCCAATTTCAAATGATAGGCATAGGTCGCTTTGGCTTTGTGAAAGTTAGAGAAACCAATGTTTTCGTGCATATAAGATCCACCAACAGATGAATTTATCCCTCTCAATTTTGTTGAATAAGACAACAACTGTGTCGAAGGATTTCCATACACATTTGTCCATTGATCACGAACAAGGGCAAAGGCCTCATGGTCGTATTCTCTTGCACCCGTAGCTGGATTAAAATACGATAGGGCATTCCAAAATTGAGTGAATTGGGGTTCTTGTTGGGCAAATGCACTAGAAGCACATAGCAAAACAGCAGTTAGTAGTTTTCTCATGCCCTTCAAACAAGTGAAGCACGTAAATAGTTACAATTGATTTAAAAACAAGAGGGTATCTACCCCATCGGCGTAAT
>CAMBMC010000203.1 GCA_945868555.1 Chitinophaga pinensis
CCACCATGGGGGAGGGGAAAGTTATCCGTTTCGGGAACATGAAGTTCAAGATGACTGGTGGTAAATTCCTCCAAATTGGGGGCTAAACTCGTCGGAGTAAGCCCAGCGGCCAAACAAAGAATTATGCTGCTCCGTAAAAAGATGTCAACTGCGTTTTGAATTGCATGGGAACAGTCAATAGATTTTGAATGTCATATCCAAGTTCCAAAATATCTTCGTCGTATTTTTCGTAAATCCAATTGATCTGCACCTTGTGCCCCTTGAGTTGTAAGAATTGGCTGATCTTTAAAAAAGTGAAGAGCTGTTTTACACTCAAGGTGTTCAAGTAATCAAACTCTAAGTTAATGGTTGTTTGGTCTACAGGCGAATCCAAGTATTGCAACAGCCATGTTTGAATTTCAGACCAAAATTCTGTTGGATTTACTCCCAAACAGCGTCCTGAGATTTCGATTATTCCAGTTGAAGGATTGCAGTTTACTGCCGGTGTCAATGCTGTTGATTTAATGTTAAGTGTATTCATCGTGTGTGTTTTCATATGTTTATAGAGCAATGTTCAGCATCTTTCGTAGGGTATCAAACGAATTACCTGTCGGACCAGACCAAAATCAGCGCAACGCACTACGAGCAACTACGTGTTTCTACATAGAGTGAGGTCAATTGTAGAAATGATTCTTTCCAAAATCACCAAAATCACTTTCAGTTTTTAGGGGTTTCAGCCTTCCGTTTCGGCTTCATTTTGTACTTTTGAACCTGTATGTAAATACCCCAATCGTTATGGAAAAAGTGGAACAGTATAAACCACAACATAAAATACGCATCGTTACTGCAGCTTCCTTGTTCGACGGACATGATGCAGCTATTAACATCATGCGACGAATTATTCAGTCCACAGGATGCGAAGTGATTCATCTCGGGCATGACCGTTCGGTGGAAGAAGTAGTCAACTGTGCCATTCAAGAAGATGTTCAAGCCATTGCGATGACTTCCTATCAAGGGGGACACATGGAGTATTTCAAATACATGCATGATCTACTAAAGGAAAAAGGAGCGCCACACATCAAGATTTTTGGTGGTGGGGGTGGTACCATTCTTCCTTCTGAAATCGAGGAATTACATGCCTATGGAATTACACGCCTTTATCATCCAGATGATGGACGTACCATGGGATTGCAGGGGATGATCAATGATCTTATCCAAAGTTGTGATTTCGCCGTTGGCCAAAATGTGAAAAATGCGGAAGGCATCGCTGATAAATTTGTCCCTGCCATCGCACACATGATTTCTGCAGCAGAGAATTACCCGGAACAATCATTAGAAGTATTGAACCAAGTGCGTGAAATGGCCTCAAAAAACCATGTGCCCGTGCTCGGTATTACAGGTACAGGTGGTGCAGGGAAGTCTTCTTTGGTGGATGAATTGGTGCGCCGTTTCTTGATCGATTTTACAGACAAGCAAATTGCTGTTGTTTCCGTCGATCCGTCGAAACGAAAAACGGGTGGAGCACTGCTGGGTGACCGTATTCGCATGAACTCCATTCGCAGTGAACGGGTGTATATGCGCTCTTTAGCTACACGTCAATCAAACCTCGCCTTGTCTAAACATGTGGCTGAAGCCATCACTATTTTAAAAGCAGCAAACTACGATTTAATCATACTTGAAACTTCGGGAATCGGTCAGTCGGACACAGAGATTATTGAACATTCAGATGTCTCTTTGTATGTGATGACACCTGAATATGGGGCAGCAACGCAACTGGAAAAAATTGATATGCTCGATTTTGCCGATGTCATTGCCTTAAATAAGTTCGATAAACGAGGTGCCTTAGACGCCCTACGAGACGTACGCAAACAATACCAACGAAACCACAATCTTTGGGAGAGCGATGTTGATGCAATGCCGGTGTACGGGACGATTGCATCGCAGTTCAATGACCCGGGGATGAATTCACTGTATAAAGTAATCATGGATAAAGTGGTTGAGAAAACCCAGGCACCACTAAACTCTACTTTTTCGATTACACGTGAAATGTCGGAGAAGATTTTTGTCATTCCGCCAGAAAGAACGCGCTATTTGTCTGAAATTTCAGAAAATAACCGCTCGTATGATCAGTGGGTAAATCAACAGGTTTTTGTCGCTGAAAAATTATATGGCTTGCACATGAGTATGCAGTCCATCGGCACATCGTCAATGGAGGATAAGGACCGCCTGATAAAAGGATTACAAGAAGCATTTGAAAAGGAAAAATTAAATTTCGACCCGAAAAACTGGGAGATTTTGGACAAATGGGAGGCCAAAAAGAAGTTGTACAAGGATCCTGAGTTCAACTTTAAAGTACGAGATAAAGTATTGTCCATTCAAACGCATTCTGAATCGCTATCACATTTGCAAATCCCAAAAGTGGCCACACCGCGTTATTCAAGTTGGGGAGATATTCTTCGCTGGTCTTTGCAAGAAAATGTACCTGGAGAATTCCCCTATACTGCAGGATTGTTTCCATTTAAACGAGAAGGGGAAGATCCAACACGCATGTTTGCTGGAGAAGGAGGTCCTGAACGAACAAATAAACGATTCCATTATGTTTCACTTGGAATGCCAGCAAAACGTTTATCTACCGCATTCGATTCAGTAACGCTGTATGGCAATGATCCAGATCTTCGTCCAGATATTTATGGAAAGATTGGAAACTCAGGTGTATCTATCTGCTGTTTAGATGATGCAAAAAAATTGTATTCAGGGTTTGATTTATGTCATCCGATGACCTCAGTTTCAATGACTATAAATGGTCCTGCACCAATGCTGCTCGGATTCTTTATGAATGCAGCGATTGATCAGAACTGTGAGAAATACATCAAGACGAACAATTTGGAGATCGAGGTTGAAGCGAAAATTGCCGAGATCTATCGCGCCAAAGGAACCGTTCGTCCGACCTATCAAGGTGATTTACCTGAAGGGAATGATGGTCTTGGATTAATGCTACTTGGCGCAACGGGCGACCAAGTATTGCCTGCTGATGTTTATCAGAAAATTAAAGCCGAGACACTCACACAAGTCCGCGGTACTGTTCAAGCAGACATCCTAAAAGAAGATCAGGCACAAAACACGTGCATCTTCTCGACTGAATTTGCTCTTCGTCTCATGGGGGATGTCCAACAATACTTCATCGATAAAGGCGTGCGTAATTTTTATTCTGTTTCCATTTCAGGATACCATATCGCTGAAGCAGGTGCAAACCCAATTACACAGTTGGCATTTACCCTAGCAAATGGTTTCACTTATGTAGAATATTACATGAGCCGTGGAATGAGCATCAACGACTTCGGGCCGAATTTATCCTTCTTCTTTTCGAATGGAATCGATCCAGAATATGCGGTGATTGGTCGAGTTGCTCGACGTGTATGGGCGAAAGCTCTGTCGCGAAAATACAATGCCAATGCACGTGCGCAAATGTTGAAATACCACATTCAAACATCAGGTCGCTCCTTGCATGCGCAAGAGATTGACTTTAATGATATCCGAACGACATTACAGGCCTTGTACGCGATTTATGACAATTGCAATTCCCTTCATACCAATGCCTACGATGAAGCCATTACAACACCTACAGAAGAGTCTGTACGTCGTGCTATGGCCATTCAGTTGATCATCAACCGTGAACTAGGACTATCGAAAAATGAAAATCCACTGCAAGGTTCATTTATCATTGAAGAATTAACTGACCTCGTAGAAGAAGCTGTATTGACAGAGTTTGATCGAATTACGGAACGAGGTGGTGTACTCGGTGCTATGGAAACTATGTACCAACGCTCGAAAATTCAAGAGGAGTCACTCCATTATGAAATGTTGAAACATACAGGTGAGTTTCCAATTATTGGGGTAAATACCTTCCTTAGTTCTAAAGGATCACCAACAGTTTTGCCGAAAGAGGTGATTCGAGCCACCGAGGAGGAAAAAGAATACCAAATTGCAATGCTGTCCAATTTACATCAAGTAAATGCAGACAAAACGACGAAAGGCATTGAACAAATTCAGGATGCAGCGATCAGTAACCGCAATATGTTTGAAGAACTGATGGAAACATGCAAATACGCTTCCTTAGGACAGATAACCAATGCCTTGTTTGAAGTGGGAGGGCAATACCGAAGAAATATGTAAATGAGCAGTATGGAAGGGACTAAAATGCGTTTTTTCGCACTCGTAATTGGCATTTTAATCCCTGTATCCAACGGATTTTCTCAGTGCCCAATCATCCCAGCACCCGTGACCTTTGTGACAGCTAATGGTCAGTTCTCTTTTGGAGAGGATATCGCAATCAATAGCGATAATACCCCTTCTGGAATTATTGATTACGCTGCGAATCGATTCACAAATACCTTCGGGATCCGCGTGGTTATTTCTCCAAGTGCGAAACAACTTGTCTTCAAAAAAGTAGCGAATGTCCCCACGGATTATTACTCCATTAATGTAGGTGAAACCATTATCATTACCTACAGTTCGGAAGCCAGTTGTTTCTATGCCATCAATTCACTTTTTCAGCTCATTCAAGGAAAGCCAGACCAATACAGCATCACGAAATGCTTTGTTAAGGATTATCCAAAGTTTTCTTGGAGAGGTTTGCACCTAGATGTGTCGCGTCATTTTTTTACTGTTGAAGAGGTGAAACGCTACATTGATTTGATGGCTATGTATAAATTCAACCGCTTCCATTGGCACTTAACGGATGATCAAGGATGGCGCATTGAAATAAAAAAATATCCTAAACTGACAGAGCTTGGTGCTTGGCGTGATAGCACAGTCAATGCCCATTATTCAACTACACCAAGGACATATTCTCTTGAGCGGACAGGAGGATTTTACACACAAGAGCAAATTAAAGAAATTGTTCAGTACGCAGCGAATAGATACATCACTGTGATTCCTGAAATTGAAATGCCGGGTCATGCACGTGCTGCATTGGCCGCATATCCAGAGCTGTCGTGTACAGGAAAACAGCACGGTGTAGAGGGTTTATGGGGTGTCTTTGATGATATTTTTTGTGCACATGAATCGAGTATTGAATTTTTGAAGAATGTGATGGATGAGGTGATGGTACTCTTTCCTTCGGAGTACATTCATATTGGCGGAGATGAGGCACCAAAAACACGATGGAAAAAGTGTGCGAAATGTCAAGCAGTGATTCGTGAAAATGGTTTAAAGGATGAACATGAGCTACAAAGTTGGTTTGTCACAC
>CAMBMC010000204.1 GCA_945868555.1 Chitinophaga pinensis
TCTTCGTCGATAATGAAACCAAATCCTTTTGTTTCATTAAAGAACTTAACTGTTCCCTTGTTGTTCATTATACTATTGAATTGATAATTTTGGTAAAGATATGTTTATATTTTAATAAGTTGCACTTTTTTTTTATTTAATTGAGATGAACGTTTTTTATTGAAGATTTTCAAAGCCATCAAAGTAGGTGTTTACGGTCCATGCTTCAGCTTTTTGCTCAAACCAACATTTTATTTTTGGCCAAATTTCTTTAAACATTTCTGATGTTCGATAGGTTTCAAGTGCTTCTTCCGATTCCCAATTGCTGTAGGTGAAAACAATGCAAGGATTCTTTTTGTCCTGCATGAGTCTCATTCCTTGACACCCAGGAAAAGTGTTCACGACCTGATTGATGGTGTTGAAATAACTCAGAAAATCATGAATGTGTTCTGGGCTAAAATGCAATTTGACGATTCTAGTGATCATTCCTAGAACAAAGATTCGATGGTTGTGCGAGATCCGCGAGGGGTGAATTCAATGCGGATAACATCGCCAACACGCATTCCAAAAAGTCGCTCGGCACCACCGCTGGTTGAATTAGCGCCTCTGTTGATGGCTATTTCAAGCAGCTCGTTGTGATTGAAAATAGCAACCTTTTCTCCATTGGGCACTGAATTATAGGCTGAAGAGATTTCATCGATGTAGTAGTCCTTGTTGCGCCAATAAATTGTAAAGGGCTCATTTTTTCCAAAACGCTCAAACAGCTCTTTATTGACGTTTGTAATTAAATTGCCAAAGGTGTCGATGTGGCAAACATTTCCTTTTATCAAGTTCTGCTCGACAACTGCAGTTTGTAAAAACGCACGTTTGTAATTTTCTTGAGGTGAACAAAAGTCAGTGACATTTTCTCCATTCAAGAGTCTACAAGCTGCAGGAATCAGAATGCTTTTTGTTGGAAATTTAAACAAATTCGGATTGGACATGACATCATCGATGCGGTAAAATGCATCTGCTTGCTCGTCTTTCAAAAAGGTGCCAAAGAACCCGTTGTCACTCGAAATAAAATACTGCCCTGCAAAGACCATGATGCATGGAAATGCCCCATCTGTTCCACCAAAATTGATCATTGGCTCACTATCGACGCCAATGACGTGAACAGTGCCTGCTGGAAAGTCAGCGTAACAACATGAAATCTGATAGGCAGCTTCAGCCACATTGAAGGGGCGAATGTTATGTGAAACATCGACAATGCGAGCATCTGGCACCGAACCAAGTATCGTACCTTTCATGGATGCCACATAGTGGTCTTTTAATCCCATATCCGATGTCAGGGTAATGATCTGCATTTTCAAATTTCTCTCAGTCCTGTTGTTGATTTATTCCTAAATTTGAGGCTAAAAATAAGGTTTTAATGCCGATTTATTAAGCAGTTCAAAACAAAAAAATTAGCTTGCACGAGAAAACGATAGAGATTAGTGGGATTAATCCCGTAGAGTTGTTCGGAGTGAACAACGCTAATTTGAAGCACATTAAGAGTTTCTTTCCGAAATTAAAGGTGGTGGCTCGGGGAAATCTCATTACAATTGTGGGTGATGATGAAATGATGGATGAGTTCGAGCGCAAGTTTGAGTTGGTTGTGCAACATTTCCATAAATTCAATACAGTTTCGGAGAACAACATTGATAACCTCATGTTGGATGAGGGTCAAAAAATGATTTCGATAGATGACGGCTCAGAAACGATCGTTCACGGAAATCAAGGCGTAAAAATCAAGGCCCGAACCCTCAATCAAAAGAAATTGGTTCAGGCGGTGAATACCAATGACATGGTCTTTGCTGTCGGTCCTGCAGGAACGGGAAAAACGTACACAGCAGTTGCTCTGGCTGTACGTGCACTGAAATCCAAGGAAGTAAAACGCATTGTTCTGACTCGTCCAGCTGTTGAGGCAGGTGAAAACTTGGGTTTTTTACCCGGTGATTTGAAAGAAAAGTTGGATCCATACCTGATGCCATTGTACGACGCCTTGCGCGACATGATTCCACCCGAGAAATTGGCGGATATGCTTGAATTCGGAATCATTGAAATTGCCCCGTTGGCTTTCATGCGTGGACGAACCTTGGACAAGGCATTTGTCATTTTGGACGAAGCGCAAAACACCACGTCGATGCAAATGAAAATGTTCTTGACGCGCATGGGGATGACGGCTAAATTTGTCATTACTGGGGATATGTCTCAGGTCGATTTGCCTCAACGTCAGCGATCTGGATTATCCTATGCCCTAGATGTGTTGAAAGATGTGGATGGGATAGGAGTAGTGCGATTGGCACAAAGCGATATTATTCGCCACAATCTAGTGAAGCGCATTGTAGATGCTTTTGATCATGCCGAGGCAAAAGAAAAAATTGAAAAGGCAGAAAAAGAATCCGCCTCAAAAGAAAAATAATAAGTTGATAAACACAAGAAGGATGAACGCAATTACGAAATCAGATTTTAATTTTCCAGGACAAAAAGCGGTGTATAAAGGCAAGGTGAGGGATGTGTACACTTTGGGAAATGAACTTCTGGTGATGGTGGCGTCGGATCGAATTTCAGCCTTTGATCACATTCTTCCAAAAGGAATTCCATGTAAAGGTCAGGTCTTGAACCAAGTGGCAACGATGTTTCTTGAGGCAACACGTGATATTGTTCCCAATTGGCTTGTGGCAACCCCAGACCCAAGCGTTGCTGTTGGATATGCTTGTGAGCCCATTCGTGTAGAAATGGTGATTCGCGGATATCTAGCTGGACATTCGGCACGTGAATACGCAGCTGGTAAACGGATGCTTTGTGGCGTCGATCTTCCAGATGGGATGAAAGAAAACGATAAATTTCCTGAACCCATCATTACTCCTGCAACCAAAGCAGACGAAGGGCATGATGAGGACATTTCTCGCGGAGACATTCTGTCTAGAGGCATTGTGCCCGAAGAGATTTATATCCAAATGGAAAAATACACCCGTGCTTTGTTTCAGCGTGGGACTGAGATGGCCGGAAAACAAGGACTTATTCTCGTTGATACGAAATATGAATTTGGAATGCGCCATGGCGAGGTCATCTTGATTGATGAAATCCACACCCCAGATTCATCGCGCTATTTTTACGCAGAAGGTTATCAAGAGCTTCAAGACAGAAACGAACCACAAAAGCAGCTGTCGAAAGAGTTTGTTCGCCAATGGTTGATTGAAAATGGATTCCAAGGTCTGGAGGGACAAACAATGCCTTTTATGCCCGATGAATTTGTGACCACGATTACTGAACGCTACGTTGAGCTTTATGAGCGCATCACAGGATTGGATTTTGTCCCAGCTACAACGGAAAACATCGAGGAACGCATCGAGAAAAATGTGCTTACTTTTCTAAAGGGGCAATAAATTGCTTTTAAGAATTAAGAATTACTAGTTTTTAAGAAATAATTTGCGAAGCAATCAAATTGTAAATTGCGAAGCATCAAATTTTGAATCCTACATCTTAAAACCTAGTTGTATTTAAGAGAAAATTTGCGAAGCAATCAAATCGTAAATTGCGAAGCATCAAATTTTGAATCTTTGGTCTTTGGTCCATTGTCCTTCAGCTCATCGAGTCCATGTATGGTACAAATTTAAGTCACTTAAAAAGCTGGAAATATGACTGCTGTCACTTGAAAAATTGATTGAATTGATCCGTTCATCTTTTTTTGGCGCATATTTCTCGAATCCTTAGGCAATTCTTACACCGATTGATAGGCAATAAGCTATTCCTTTTGCCTATTTTTGCAGTGAAATAATAGTACTAGAAATGGAGAGATTTTCGCGCGCATTTTTTTCAATGCGGATGATGGCACTCGCAATGATTGTGTTCCTGGTGGCAATTGGCACTGCAACAATGATTGAGTCCGCATACGACATTCAAACGGCAAAAATTATCATTTACAATGCACTTTGGTTTGAGGTGTTGTTGGTTTATCTTGGAATGACCCTTATTGCCAATATCTTTCGGTACCAAATGTTTCAGCGTCAAAAGGTGGCAATGCTCACATTTCACCTTTCATTTATCGTTATTCTTATTGGAGCAGGCGTCACGCGATATTTTAGTTTTGAGGGCATGATGATCATTCGTGAAGGTGAACAAACCAATTTCATCTACTCTTCGGATCCATATATCTGGTTACGCATCAATGATGGCAAACAGCAATTGACCTACTCAGAGAAAATATACATGTCTGAGCAAACAAATAATTCTTTTACGATTGATGATCTGAAATTTCCGAATCATGCGAGTGATCTTTCCATCGAATATGTCAATTTCCAGAAGAAAATGATTGATTCCGTAGTGGTCAATGACTCCATCCTTGGCTTTGCATTGAAAATAGTAACCGATGGAATGACGCCAAATTACCTATTTAAAGGTGGATTCGTTATGGCGGGTGATGTGGCCATTTCTTTTGAGAAAAAGGATGCGATGCCAGGGGTAACTGTTGTTGAACGCAACAAGCAAATTTTTATCAAGTCGCAAGAGCCCATGCGCTACTTGGCCATGGCGGAAATGCAAAAAGCAAGACAATCAGGACAGGTGATGGATTCTTTGTTCACGCAAGTTCCGATGGACTCATTGGTGCCTTTTTTAACAAGTACACTTTACCAAGTTGGACAGCAACAATTTGTGTTTAAAGAGAAGGTCAATCATGCGAAGAAAATGCTCCTGCCTTCTGGTAAACGAAATGTAGGTTCAGATTACCTCACCGTGCGTCTTCGGGATGGGAAGAAGTCGAAAATTGTGCGATTGAAAGGAGGGATGGGGACCATTCCAGATACAGAAGTTTTTGCGTTTAACCGCTTGACTTATGAAATGAACTATGGTTCAACGAAAATTGATCTGCCATTTTCTATCGCGTGCCGTGATTTCAAACTGGACCGCTATCCAGGTTCAGAAGCGGCTTCATCGTTTGAAAGTGAAGTGACCATTTTGGATGAAAAAAACAATTATAAACACGACCAACGAATCTTCATGAACAATGTGATGGATTACCAAGGATATCGCTTTTTTCAGTCGAGTTACGATCCCGATGAGAAGGGGACACGCTTAAGCGTTAATCACGATTGGTGGGGAACAAACATCACGTACTTAGGGTATTTACTGATGGCCA
>CAMBMC010000205.1 GCA_945868555.1 Chitinophaga pinensis
ATTTCCATTGAAAGAAGAAGGAAATGAAGTGCGCAAGGAAGTGAATTATGAAGAGGTGAACGGCGAAAAAGTGTTGACCATTGTAACTACTGAAAACGGAGTAACATCGATGGAAGTGTATAAAGGCGCTGAAGCGGAATTGAAGTTGAAAGAAATTCAAGAGGCGGGCGATCCTGCTGCGGCGAAGAAAAAAGAGCTGCAAAAGATCAAAGTGAACCAAACGGAAATCAACCGCAAAAACTGATGATAAAGTCATTATTTATTGGAGGATTCGCACTTGTTGTTTTGGCATCTTGCGGCGGAAAAGACGAAAAATTCTGCAAATGCCTCGAGGTGAGTGAAACATTCAACTCCATGACCAACGATGCCTTGACGCAAGAAGTCACGCCGAAATCTGCGAAGGAAATGAAAGCGATGAAGGCCAAGAAAAAGAAGTTGTGCGCCGACTACGAAGTGATGGGCGGACCTGAAATGATGAAGTTGAAGGAGGCGTGCACATCTTCGAAGTGAGTTCCTCCGCTGAGGTGGACTTTTAGAAGTTACGAATTACGAATTATATCTTATGCTTAAACATCATTACATCCAATGGAACTTCAGCCAATTTAATCCCTTCGGCAATTCGAAGAATGATTAAAGTCTGTCAGCGCAGGATATATTTAAAAACTCACCACAGAGTCGCAGAGGACACAGAGGTTGTGAAATTCGGTTAATATATTTTGGAAAGCACAACACTTAGGGTTGTTTCAAAAATTTTCTCTGTGCCTCTGTGGTACAAAAAAAGTTGTCAAATCGGAAGAGCCCCATTGGTTATAAGTTAAAAAACCAATTCCAAAACTCGCATGAGATATCAAGATGATAGGATACTAAAACTTTAAGACTAATATTACTCGGAGATACGATTACGCAGTAGCAAATTCCCGCCAGGGATCAAATTTCCAATTGCGCAGCACCAAATTTGCGCAGCAATCAAATCCCCAAATTACCGCAGCATCAAATTTCTGAAAGAACCAAATTCCCGCCAGGGATCAAATTCTAAATTTGCGCAGCAAACACCACATCCAAAGCTTCACAGAACATCTCCGCAGCATGCGCCAAAGTTTCAGGATCGTGTGCTGCAGAAATAAACCCTACTTCATAACCACTAGGACCAAGATAAACGCCACGGTTTAAAAGCTCGCGGTGAATGATTTTGAATCCAGTCATGTCGCTATCGATTTCGTCTGAACGGCGAATGCGTTTTTTTCCGTTGAATGACAACCAGAAAATAGATCCCACCGTGACCAATTCGAAGTTATAGTTTTTCGCTTTTGAATAAGCGTTGATTTTCGCAACGAATGTGTTCGTTTTTTCAGCCATGGCCTCATAGAATCCTGGTTGCGCACATTCGGTCAGCTGGGCAATTCCCGCAGCCATCGCCACAGGGTTTCCGGAAAGTGTTCCCGCTTGGTAAACTGGTCCTTCGGGTGCCACGGATGACATGATTTCATTCTTAGCACCGTAAGCACCTACAGGCAGCCCTCCTCCAACGATTTTTCCATAGGTTACGATATCTGGTGGGATGTCGTAATATTCTGCAGCACCTGAAAAAGCCACGCGGAATCCGGAAATCACTTCATCAAAAAACAACAAAATGCCATGCTCCGTGCACAATTCACGAAGGGCGAGAAGGAAGGTTTTCTCTTGAAGGAGAAGTCCGTTGTTTGCCGGAATCGGCTCGATGATCGCACAGGCAATTTGGTCTTTATTTTCGGCTATGCAAGCTTTCAAAGCTTCCACATCATTCAAGGGAAGCACCAAGGTTTCATTCGCAAAACTTTCAGGCACTCCCGCACTTGATGAGGTGCCAAGGGTAGCCAAACCACTTCCCGCTTTGACCAACATCGCATCGACGTGTCCGTGGTAACAGCCTTCAAATTTGATGACCTTGTCGCGGCCAGTATACCCACGTGCCAAACGCAATGCAGACATCACCGCCTCAGTTCCTGAACTAACAAAACGCATGCGGTCGATGAATGGATTTCTCGACAAAATCAATTCCGCCAACTCATTCTCCAATCTCGTCGGTGCACCAAAAGAAGCTCCATTTTGCATCGCCGACATCACACTGCTGTAAATCTTAGGATTGTTGTGTCCAAGGATCAGCGGACCCCAGCTGCAGCAAAAATCTATGAATTCATTGTCGTCCTCATCCCAAAGTCGACACCCGTCACCCCTCTTAATAAAAAGAGGAGATCCTTCGACCGAACGAAATGCGCGGACCGGCGAATTCACACCGCCAGGGAAGTAGGTTTTTGCTGTTTCGAATAACGATTCAGACACTGAACGACTGATGGGAGAAGCATTTTTCATGCGCTAAAAGTTTGGTGCAAAATTACGATTTTCATCGCCTCGATAGGCAAAAGAAGCACGATTTTACTTGCCAAACTTTCTGTACCTTTGGCAGGCAAATTTTTCCCTATGAGTCAATTTGAAAACACGCTAAATTTCGCACAACAAATGGATGCTCAAGATCCATTGAAGGAGTTTCGCAACAAATTCTATTTCCCTGATTTTCACGAAAAAACAGTGCGCTATTTTACAGGGAATTCTTTGGGCTTGCAACCAAAAACAACCGTAAAGTACATCGCGGAAGAATTGGAAGCATGGGCGAAGTTTGGTGTTGAAGGACATTTCCTTGCCAAACGGCCATGGTTTTCCTACCACGAAAATCTGACAGAAATGGCAGCGAATGTGGTAGGCGCACTTCCGATTGAAGTCGTGATTACCCATTCCTTAACAACAAATCTTCACTTGTTGATGGTGTCGTTTTACCGTCCGTCAGCTGACGGGAAAAGAACGAAGATTCTCTGTGAAGCGAAAGCCTTTCCAAGTGATCAATATGCCCTCGAATCGCAAGTGAAATTTCACGGTTTGGACCTTTCCGAACATTTGGTGGAAGTGGCACCGCGAGAAGGTGAACAATTGATTCGAGAAGAAGATATTTTAGCAAAAATTGAGGAACTTGGCGATGAGCTAGCACTCGTTATGATTGGTGGTGTGAATTACTACACTGGTCAGTTGTTCGACATGAAAACAATCACAGAAGCAGGACATAAGGTTGGTGCTGTGGTAGGATTCGACTTGGCGCATGCTGCAGGAAACATTAACCTAAAACTGCACGACTGGGGAGTTGACTTCGCGGCATGGTGTGGGTACAAATACTTGAATTCATCTCCAGGGGGAGTAAGTGGCATTTTTGTTCATGAACGCCATGCTTTTTCACCAGAACTTCCTCGTTTTGCGGGATGGTGGGGCTATGATAAGGACGAGCGTTTTCAAATGGAACCCGGATTTATCCCGATGCGAGGTGCCGAAGGATGGCAACTGAGCAATGCCCCAATCTTAGGCATGGCCGCACATTTGGCGTCGCTAGAAATTTTTGCTGAAGCAGGAATGGAGCGCATCGGCGAAAAACGCGACCTTATGACGGCCTATTTGGAATTTGTCATCGATGATATTTCACGGAAAAATTCCGACCGTTGCACCTTTGAATTGATTACCCCAAGGGATAAAACCAAGCGTGGTGCACAGCTGTCGATCATGGCAAAAGGCCAAGGTAAGGCATTGTTTGATGCACTTTCCGATTTGGGCGTTGTGGCCGATTGGCGTGAACCAAATGTTGTTCGTGTGGCACCTGCACCCCTTTACAATTCCTTCGAAGACTGTTACTGGTTTGGGCAACTGCTCGAACAAGCCATCCAATAAGTATTAAGCCATGAATGAACTGACCATCCAAGAGCTAATCAAAGCAAAATTTTCAGGCGAATTGAGCCAGTCAACAACCTACATAAATCTAACCATTCAGGCCGTTGCGGTCTTGATCGGCGGAATCATCTTGTGGCGCGCTAGCAATGCCATTCACAAGAAGAAATTGAAAGAGAGAAAACAAAATACTTTCTTTCAGACAACATACTCACGGCACTGGAAGAACCGGTAAACGATGCTGCGTGGACTCATTTTTATCATTGCGATTAACGCGTTTCAATTAACAGCGCAACTCAATGAGATTGAGGAAAGCGATTTTGGAAACAACCCAGGAAATTTAGTGTGTTACGTTCAACCTGCAACAGGAAAAAGTAGGCCGTTGATCATTGTCTTGCACGGTTGTACCCAAAGTGCACAAGAGGCAATTTCGGTTTCTGGATGGGATAAATTGGCAAAGGAAAACGATTTCTTTTTAGTGGCTCCTCAACAGCGAATGAGCAACAATCCAAACCGCTGTTTCAATTGGTTTCGCGCAGAAGACATCGACTCCTTGAACGGTGAAGCCGCGAGCATCTTGAACATGCTGTCTTATTGCCTCAGCCATTATTCCATCGATACCACCCAAATCTTCATCACTGGATTTTCTGCTGGTGGGCAAATGGCCGTTTCACTTCTCGCGTTGACGCCAGCACGGTTCAATGCGGGTGCTGTCTTCGCTTGTGGACCCTATGGCTTGGCGCAGAAACCAAGTCAAGCGCTGAAGGCAATGCACGGCAAGCCGGAACTCAACGAAAAACAACTTACACAGCGGGTGATGGACCTTCATCCGAATGCTACAATTGTCTATCCCTCACTCTATATCTATCAAGGAGATGACGATCCTGTGGTGTATCCAGTATGTGCTTCCCTATTGTTTTCTCAATGGAAAGGCATCCATCAATTGAATGATTTAACCGAACAGACCGTGGAGTTGAAAGATCATCCATTTATTCGACGAACATCCGCAGGCTCCATGGACAATTCCAGTCGAGTCGTGCTCTATCAATTTGCAGGTTTAGGGCATCAGATTCCAGTCGACCCGGGGACCAATCCAGGTCAAGGTGGACAATACAATGTGTTCTCGAAAGATCAAAATTTTTGGGCTTCTTTGAATGTGGCGATTGACTTCGGACTCATCAATGAGGAGGGACAATAAAACAATCATTTAACTACCTTTGTTACATATGGAAAATCATGCAATGAAAGAGGTTGTAATCGTAGGAGCAGGACTGGTAGGTTCCCTTTGGGCCGTTTATCTATCTAAAGCAGGATATAAAGTAACGATTTATGAGCGCCGTTGGGACATTCGCAAAGC
>CAMBMC010000206.1 GCA_945868555.1 Chitinophaga pinensis
TGATGAACATGGCTACGCAAGGTATCGCTTGGTAAAAGATACTTCGCGTTTGGATGCATTTCAAGATGTGAACGTGCCAGAAGTGAAAATTGCACATTATCCCTTCTACTCTGGAACTGAGTTTTTGGTTTACAGAAATAGCAGTACGGGTAAGATGCGGCATTATTTTCCATTAGGAAAAATTCAAATAGTCGATTCTGTTCAAGCGCCACAACCCTATGATGAGGTGATTTTAGGATCGGCTTTTAATCCGATAGCGCGATATATTTTAGGGAAGGATGAAATAAAGTTGGAGTTCACACGCTATGTTTATTCAAAAAAAACGGGAGACATTGCGCGCATCATCTTTTACAAGGGACCCTTAACCACAAAACGAACCATAGAATACAATGCAAAAGGAAAGTGTACCGGATTTGTTGATTCTTCGTTTCACAAGGCGAAATTCTTCACTCATTTTCAAACGGAATTCGCCCTCGATGACAAAGGAAATCCAATGAAAGTCAATACATTTAAACACATCAATGAAAATCCAATTATTCTCCAGACCGAACAATTCCACTATGAACATTATTAAATCTTTCTTACAAGCAGGCTGCTCGGTAGTTGTTGCGTTTTTCTCTTTTTGTTTCGAAGTGAATGCACAGGAAGAAACGGCAGTAAAAACAGCAACGTTTAATGGAGAACAGGTGTTTGTCTATCCTTATTTTGCAGCAACGGGAATGCACAATTCCTACTTTGACATGGGCAAGAAAATCGGCCGTAGACAAGAAATGCTTTCTGAGAAATTTTACTACCTCGAAGTCTATGGCGAAGAGGAGGGAATGGCGATGTGGAAGGACATGCGCAAAGACTTACGACTGGAACGCCGAGAAGCAAAATCCATGGACTACTTTGAACCATCAAAGCGCTTGAAGCAGGCGGTGCGTAAAAATCCTGCACCTATGTTAGAACCTCATTATTCCTTGGACCAAGATGTCATTCCTTGTTTAGACCCCTTGCCAGATGGGAAGTACATTCAGTATTTTGAGACGTTTTATTTGATTGATCAAAAGGGGAATTACAAGGATGAAGACAATGTAGTAGCGGGAATTTTTACCCTGAAAAACAACCAACTCGAGGGCGAAGCTATTTGGTTGAACATGCAAGGAGACACCTTGAAAAAAGGGCGTTTTGAAAATGGCCAAAAGGTCGGTATTTGGATGTTGGAGGAACATACTTTGTCGTCATCTTGGACTGAATTGAACGTACAAAAATATATTGACCGTGGTTTCCCAGATATGGATACCACGGTGGAATATGTGAATTATCAGCGCGGAGTGAAAAATGGGAAATACAGTCTATACAATCGTGCAATTTACCCTGCACTTGAAGGAACATACACGGACAATGAGGCCACAGGCACATGGATTTCTCGCACTGTTGGCTACATCGGGAAAGGCTTACTTAAAACGCGCAACCGCAACAACGAATTGATCACATCACAATATACCTTTAGCTCTTCAGATCAAATAGTGCGCAGGCCAATCATTCGTCGCTTCCTCATTATGGGTTATACCAGCATCGAATTGGATTATGATTTCGACAGCAAATTTGTAGTCAATGACGAGTTTTCATCTTTTTATCGCATGGGAAATGCAGATGAGGAACAATTGGACTTGGAAGAAGAGGAATATACGTCCTATGAAGGCGAGGTATATGAAGAAGACTATTACGGAGAGTACGGAGAGGGTGGTTTTTATGATGAAGAAGGGTACTATGGTGGAGAGGATGCCATTTATGACTCAAAATCGGAAAGCTACATTTCAGGTCCAAAATACCGCGACAGTGTAGGCATTATCTTCAACTACGAAGGAGTATATGAAAACAAATACCCGAATGGCCAATTGATGTTCCGCTATGAATTTGTGAATGGCAAGTTGGTGGCTGAAGACACCGTTTTCTGGGACAATGGAATCGCACACGACATCATTCGCTTTGATGCAGATTCAAATCAACACGTCCGTTCGGTTTACGATTACAAAGGAAAATTATACCGTGAAGAAGTCTACGACCAATTGGGTGAATTTGTGCGTGTAGCCTTTCAACCGGAAACAACAAAAATTCTTCAAGTCGATGGACTAAGTGTGGAAGATCGTGAAGGGTCGAAATACCTTTTCTACGATAAAATGGATTCAATCCAATACATGACAACGCCATCTATTTTATTTCGTTCCTACTTTAGGGAGGACCAAAGCAAATTATACAACCGCAGCTACAACCCGCAAGAACGTACATTGCAATTTAACTTGTATGCAGTTACGGGCAAACCAACGCTTGCCTCTGAGTTGACCTTCAGTGAAAATTTTGAAAGTTGGACAGGCACGACGCATTACCGAACAGGAAATCTTGACCTCGTTACAATCCAATCAGCATCCATTCTTGAGGACATTGAAAAAGACACCATCCCGGTGAGAAATGTGAACGGGTACGAAAATATTTTTAATGTGACCGAAGATTATACCATGTATACGGTCAATGAAAATGGTTCAACACCATTGACAGGGAATGTGGATATTACTTTTAACGAAAAAACATTCAAAGTCAGCACGAAGGATGGATTGACTCTCGTGCTGCCGGGTAATTTTCAAATGATAAAAAAAATCAGAAAAGATATCTTGCGCTACCGAATGGGAAAAAAGGTGCGCAATTTTGACCTGATCAATACCATTGATGCATCAGAATGGGACGAGGATTTCGCGAATGTGATTTACAACAATTTAATGGATGGCTTCTTATCCGACTTCGTGAATTACCCCTTCCAGGGCGGGAATAACGAATACGATGAAATGGGCCAAGACTTTAGCCCTCAAGGCGGGAAAAATGCAACTCCTTACAATAAACGGATCAAGGGGCAAATGCTCAACGGAAAACCTGTAGGGACCTGGCATGTGTATGATCAAAAAGGCCGAATTTCTTGGGTAATTCCTTTTGAAAATGGCTTGGTAAACGGGCTGGTGGTTCAAAATGAAATGATCTATCCGATGTCTGCCGAAGATCGCGTAGCGGCATCGTATGAAGGTGGATACTCCGAAGGTTCCTTCCCGAAAAAAGCGATGAACTACCTGTCCTATTCAACTGAATATAAAAACGGCTTGAAAAACGGGAAGTTCATCAGTTACCGTTGGGATGGAAAAATCCTGCAAGAAACAAGCTTCAAAGATGGCTACATGCATGGACCTGCCTTTGAACGCAACGACCTGGCCTATACGACCATGAATTACGAAGATGGCGGATTGGATGGCTATGTGAAAACATACCTAACACTGGAAGGACAAGATTCGATTCTATTGTATAACCTCAATTTCCAAGGAGGATATTTAAACGGTGAATCGAAATCTTTCCACATCAATGGAAGCTTGGCAAAGCGCGGTTTCTTCCTCACAGGTGAAGCCATTGAAGATTATGAAGCTTATGATACGCTCGGTTTCCGCTACCATTATGTGAAGTTCTTGTACGGATATCCTGTGGAGGAGAAAATCTGGGAAGAAAACCAATTGAGTGTGCGTTACCAATTCGACTGGCGCGATTCGATTTATTTCGAACCTTACGACATCACGACATCACAAAGCTTGGATGCTGTCATTGCTGAACTTGGCTTGGCAGGGGACTACATCGACGAACCTTACATGGGACGTCCAAGTTTGATCGAAAAAACGGGAATCAGTTACCACATGACGAAGTACTATCCAAACGATACGATTGCCCGAGATGGAGGCTTGTCGAGTGGGAAAAAAGTGGGCTGCTGGAAATTCTACAGTTATGAGGGCGAAATGCTTTATGAAGTGGATTATTTCGATACCGTGATTGTGATCAATGACAGTGTAAAATTCAAGGCTAAAGGAATCCTCACGGACTACAACGCAGCAGGAAAGAAGTTGAGCGAAAGCTACATCATCGAAAAGTTTGAAAAATACGACTGCTCGCACACCGACCACTATGAGATTCGTCAGCTCATGACCATCTGGGAAGCACACGATTCCATTCACCGCATGAACGGGTACGCGAAGAATTACTATGACAATGGCGTGCTTCAAAATGAAGGAATGATGAAGAATGGTCTTCCTGATGGCGTATGGAAGTTCTATGATCCGTATGGAAAACTAAATCAAGTGGGCGTCTATGTCCTTGGTAAACGCGACGGCCGTTGGTTGGGTGGTGATTTGTCCAAAACAAAATACTTGGGCGACATTTGCTTAAATCCGAACATGCCTGACCTCGAAGAGCAGATTAGCTACCGTGAAAAATTGTTGGACATTGTCATCACGAATTACCGCATGGGCAAAGCCCTGAACAAGGAGTTTTATGATGTCAATTTGAATGATTACGAAGAAGCAGAATTTGAATTCGAAGGGGAAATTATTGAAGAAAAATAATGCCCGAGAATCTATACCTTTGTACAATACATTCAAGCATGATGAACATAGAACAATATAACACCATTCCAGCGGGTTCCTTGGTAGTGGTTGCAGGAAAAAAAACAGGTCAAGACAAGAAACTCAGCGCTGAAGTGCGTGAATTCGTTGGACGATTTCTTGCAGGATCAGAAAACTTTGATTTTCAAAAAGCAGCCAATGGATACACTTTCTTGGTGAAAGACTCCCTTTCGCACGAGCAACTTCGCGTGCACGGAAGCAAGATTCTATCTTCATTGAATAAAGAGGTAAAAGATCTTTCAGTCTATGGCGATGATAAAAAAGTGCTGCTTGTCCTCGAAGGATTGATGCTGTCGTCTTACCAATATTTGCGATTCTTTAAGGATGCAACTAAAAAAGCACATGCGCTTCAAACAATACATGTTTCCGATGAGGTAAGTGATAAAAAAATTGCCGAATTGAAATCAGTTGCGAAGGCCGTATTTTGGGCAAGAGACAAGGTTAACGATCCCGTGTCTCACCTCAATGCCATGCAGCTCAGCGAAGCGATCAGTGCTTTGGGTGCTGAAGCTGGATTTTCGGTTCAAGTCCTTGAGAAAACACAAATTGAATCCCTCAAAATGGGTGGGCTTTTGGCGGTGAATAAAGGGTCAATCGATCCGCCAACATTCACCATCATGGA
>CAMBMC010000207.1 GCA_945868555.1 Chitinophaga pinensis
ATTCCAACCATACCCAGGACCCAAGGCAATAAACTGAATGGAATCATCGCCAATGCATACACAACGATTTGAAAAGCTGATTCCTTTGAACGACCTGTCCGCGAAGGCAATAACGAGAATCCTGCTGCTTTGTAATCGTCGTACAGCACCCATGCAATGGCCCAAAAATGAGGAAATTGCCACATGAACTGTACGAAGAACAAAATTCCAGGAAGTAAGCCAAAATCATCCTTTGCTGCTATTGCACCAAGCATAGGTGGAATTGCGCCAGGGAAAGCACCCACAAACACCGCCCAAGGAGATATGCGTTTCATGGGTGTGTAAATGAACACATAGGAAATATAGGCAATCAATCCAAGTATTGCTGACGAGAGATTGATTTGATACAACAAATAGGTGCCGACAAGCAGACAGACTGCAACAACGATGTACCCTTCGTTTATCGTCATCTGACCTTGTGGAATTGGACGTCGCTCAGTGCGTTTCATCAACTTGTCTAAGTCGCGTTCCCAAATTTGATTTGATCCATTCGACGCTGCTGTGACCAACAATCCGCCGATCAATAAATTGGCTATAATGGACCCTTCTACCTCTACATTATTTAAACACGCAGAAAATAAATAGCTCGCTAAAGCAGACAATATTACAGAGAATGAAAGTCTGAACTTCGTAAACACGAAATATGCCCGGTATTTTTGTTTGAAAGATATGGTAGTGTTCAGGACCATCGTTTGAATAAATTCGGAGTACAAAAGTAATCAATATCACTTTGTTTTAATGGTTAAAAATGTGCTTTTCCATTGCCATTTTTCAAACACGCTTGATATCCTTACATTTGTGCATGCAGCCCATTCAAAAACTGTCTATATTAATTCCCGCTTACAATGAGGAACGCACCATATGTGAACTTCTAGAAAAGGTGATTCAATCTGTTCTCCCCGAAGGAATTGCAAAAGAAATTATCATTGTGAATGACTGTTCTACGGACACTACCGAGGAGGTCGTTTTGCAATTTATCGCAGCACATTCTAGCGAAGACATTCATCTGTTTAAGCAGGAAAAAAATAAGGGAAAAGGCGCTGCAATCAATCGGGCCATTCAAGAATGTTCGGGCGACTACCTACTCATTCAGGATGCCGACCTTGAATACGATCCTGACGAATACGCCTTGTTGCTTAAACCTGTGTTCAAGGACAATGCCGATGTGGTCTATGGCTCACGCTTTATAGGTCACAACCCTCACCGCATTTTATTCTTCTGGCACTCCATTGGAAATAAGTTTCTTACAACACTTTCCAACATCATGACCAACTTGAATTTGACAGATATGGAGACGTGCTACAAACTGATGCGTACATCCATTGCCAAAAAAATTACCATCCGTGAACGTCGCTTTGGCATTGAACCAGAAATTACCGCCAAACTTGCAAAAGTGAAAGGCATTCGCATCTACGAAGTGGGGATTTCATACTACGGTCGCACCTACGAAGAAGGCAAAAAAATCGGATGGAGAGATGGATTTCGCGCCATCTATTGCATACTAAAATACAAGTTTAGCAACTAGCGGATGGTTTTCTCTGGAATCATATTCGCAGTGTTCTTTCTGCCGATTTTACTGGTCCTTTACACCAGTGTTCCGAGTAAATTTAAAAACATTCTCCTACTCTTTTCTAGCCTATTTTTTTACGCTTGGGGGGAACCTGCCTTTCTGTTCGTGTTGCTCTTAGAATGTGTGGCTAACTTTTTTCTCGTAAGGCATTTAAGCTCACTCGAAGGTAAACAACGTCGCAAAGTAATGATCTTCAGTGTCGTATTCAATCTCGGCTTTCTCATTTACTTCAAGTACTTTAATTTCTTTTTGGAAAACACCAACTCCTTGCTTGACGTGATGGGTGGGGATATGATTGCCTGGAAATCTGTTGTTCTACCGATTGGAATTTCATTTTACACCTTTCAATCCATTACCTACGCAGTGGATGTGTACCGAAGACATGCAGAACCTCAACGCCACCTTCACAATTACGTGTTGTACAGCTTTTTATTCCCACACCTCATCGCAGGACCCATTGTAAAATACAAGCTCGTTGCAGAACAAATCACCAGTCGTGTCGAAACAGCCAATCAGTTTTTAGCTGGATTCACACGGTTTTCAATAGGACTTGCTAAAAAAGTGTTGATTGCAAATGTGCTCGGGGACTTTTCTAATCAGCTCCTTCACGGCAATGATGACCTCAGCACAGGTGCAGCTTGGCTTGGAATGTTGGCTTATACCTTTCAAATTTATTTTGATTTCTCGGGATATTCTGACATGGCGATTGGACTTGGGAAACTCTTTGGTTTCACCTTCCCTGAAAACTTTGACCGCCCCTACACGAGCCGTTCCATCACTGAATTTTGGAAAAAATGGCACATCACCTTAGGGGATTTCATGAAAAATTACCTCTACATCCCGCTTGGTGGAAATCGCAAAGGAGCTGCACGGACCTACATGAACTTAATGCTTGTCTTCTTGCTTAGTGGGCTCTGGCACGGTGCCAATTGGACTTTCGTGCTCTGGGGCGTATTTCATGGGACATGGCTCATTTTAGACCGACTCTTTCTAGAAAAAGCATTGCTTCGCACATCGATTTTATCTGTGCTATTTACCTTCATCGTCGTGCTCAATGGTTGGGTGCTCTTTCAAGCAGATTCTTTGACCGATGCCCTGGGGGTTTATACAAAAATGTGGAATTTCTCTACTCTAGGATTGCCGGACATTCAAAACAGCTTCTACTATTCCGCACACCTACTATTCGCTGGTGTCATTTGCATATTTGGCTTAAGTCCTTTCCTTCGCGCCCACAGTGATTGGTTTATCGCCGAACAGACACAAGCGCTCAAACAATGGACAATCCTAGGGATTTCATGCGTTCTGTTTCTCGTTAGCCTGTCCTTCATTGTGGCTAACGGGTTTAATCCTTTCATTTATTTCAAATTCTAATGGAAGCGCAAGAACAACGATCATCGAAATTGCTGAAGGGACTTGTGCTTCTTTTTCTTTGCGTTCCCTTGAGTTTTCAAATCTTCCACTGGAGAGATTTTACCCCTTTGAATGGCGTTCAAGATTCGAAATCTAAGGAAATGAAGGATTCGTTGAGCGGAAAGTTGGATTGGTTGTCTGGTTCATTTCAGCGCCATACTGAAGTGTATTTAGGAGAAAATCTTGCCGTTAAAAGTCCTTTAGTACGGCTCAGAAATCAAGTAGAATATTCGCTTTTTGGAAAAATAAATGCCCAACAGATCTTTGAATACAATGGAAATCTCTTCCGTTTTTACAGTGCAGATTACAACGAGGGGACTTCATTCATTGGGCAGCAAGCAGTAAGCGAAAAGGTGCGAAAGCTCACTAAAATTCAGGAGTTCTTGGGCGAATCTCACCCCATTATCTTAACGATTGCTCCATCAAAAACCTATTTTTATTCGGAAGATCTACCTGAGGTACACACCCGTGAAACGGATCGATCCAACTACAAAGCCATCACGAAAGAAGCGCTAAAAAAGGGCATTCACGTCATTGATTTCAACACCTATTTTCTGGATATAAAAAAATCATCCAAAGCACCTTTGATTTCTAAATCAGGCATTCACTGGTCCATGTTTGGGGCAGCTATGGCTATGGATACCCTTGTAAGCAAAGTGGAACAACTCAAGAAAAGCACCTATAGCCACCCGATCTATACCCTGGATAAAAGCTATCGCTTTTTTTACAACGACAATGACCTCGCGCAACTGTTGAATGTACTTTCACCACCGAACGACCCCGAACTCCGTTGCCTTACATTTCCGATACAAAGACCTGTAGGAAAGAAAATTAGGGCCCTCATTATTTCAGACAGTTTCTTCGATGTGGTTTCAATGACAGACTTACGCCAACAACTTTTTACAACAGACACAAAATACCTCTATTATTTCAACACACGAAAAGACCCAACCAACAACAATCAAGGCTTAGCGGGAATGAATCTTCTCGAAGAAATGAAAAAAGCCGATTGCATCATTTTATTGAATGACATCGTGAACATGGAAAACTTCGGATGGGGATTCATCGAAAGCGCTTACTTAGACATCCAAAAGGAAAAAAAGAAGTAAAAGAAAAGGGGCAAATTTTCATTCGCCCCTTCAGTCAATTTATAGCATTGATTTATAGAATCAACATCGCATCACCATAAGAATAGAAGCGGTATTTGTTTTCAATTGCTTGCTTGTAAGCAGTCATCATCAATTCGTGGCCACAGAATGCTGAAATCATCATCAACAAAGTAGAAAGTGGCGTATGGAAATTCGTCACCATAGAATCAGCGATACTAAATTCATAAGGTGGGAAAATGAATTTGTTTGTCCATCCGTCGTAAGGCTTCAACATTCCGTTTGTAGAAACTGACGTTTCAATCGAACGCATTGATGTTGTACCGATAGCGCACACACGCTGTTTATTTTCTTTTGCGGTGTTAACGATTTTCACACATTTTTCTGAGACAATTACTTGCTCAGAATCCATTTTATGTTTCGTAAGGTCTTCCACTTCCACTGGGCGGAAAGTTCCAAGTCCGACATGAAGCGTAACTTCCGCAAACTGAATCCCTTTCAATTCAAGGCGTTTCATCAACTCGCGAGAGAAATGCAGTCCAGCAGTTGGTGCAGCTACCGCTCCTTCCTCCGAAGCAAAGATTGTTTGGTAACGCTCCTCATCGCTTGCTTCTACATCGCGTTTGATGTATTTCGGAAGTGGTGTTTCTCCCAATTCAGTGATTTTCGCTTTGAAGTCCTCGTAAGGTCCATCAAATAAAAAGCGCAAGGTACGTCCACGTGATGTGGTGTTGTCGATTACCTCTGCGACCAATGAATCATCGTCACCGAAGTACAATTTATTTCCAATTCTGATTTTACGAGCAGGATCTACTAGTACGTCCCACAATAAACTTTCGCGGTTGAGCTCGCGCAACAAGAAAACTTCGATTTTCGCGCCAGTTTTCTCTTTGTTCCCATACATACGTGCTGGAAATACACGCGTGTTGTTGGTAATCATCACATCGCCATCA
>CAMBMC010000208.1 GCA_945868555.1 Chitinophaga pinensis
TGTTAAACATGAAGTAACTTGCGAGGTAGCGTTTAAGCGCTACTCTTGACCGAATATCCAACCATACTTTTTTCAACTCACGAAAACCGCTACTCAGCAAATGTCCTTTTTCACCTTTCTGAGGCGTCACAGCTGGCAGACGGCGAAATGTATAGAATGCAAAGGAAATCCACCATAAACCAACCAAAGGAAAAGCATATTTGATCGGCATGATCTTCGTGAATTGGGTCAATACAAGGATGATAATGAGCAAAATAGAACTGCCTAAATAGCCCATTGAAAACCCACGCGCACTGATTTTATTGTGATCAGCTGGTTCAGCTATTTCAGGCAAGTAAGAATTGTAATACACCAAGCTACCCCAAAATCCAATACTGGCAAAAAACAAAGGGAGAATAGTCAAGCCAATGGCATAAGGGGTATAATCAACACCGCCATTGCTCGGGTTAAAAAAGTAAAGAAGTCCGCTTGAAATAGCACCTAGAAAACAGAAAAACTGAAGAAAATGCTTCTTTTTCCCGGAATAATCTGCCATTCCAGAAAGTAGCGGAGTGATAAATGCAACCACCAAGTAGGAGATTGAAACCAAATAGGCATAAAACTCCGTGTTTTTGAAGTGCATACCGAAAAATGAAACTGTATCGTAGACCGTTTTTCCCGTTTCTTCATCTTTGATGCTCGTCAGCTTTTCAAACATGATTGGGAAAATTGCAGAGCTGATAATCAAGGGATAAACAGAGTTTGCCCAATCATAAAAAACCCAACCTCGAATCGTCCTTTTATCTCCCTTCATTGCATTCAATTATTCGTTACCATCAATATACGGCTGTAAATATAGAAAATCAGGTGTAAGTTGACCATTAAAACTCGTTTCACTGCCTCTTGCAACAATAGCGTCTGGATCTTCAACAAGCAAAGCTGGAAGAATATACTTCATCAATTCATTTCCAAAATCCTCGGAAGCATCTTTAGGCAATTCGCAAGGTAAATTGTCCACGGCCATAACAGCGATGACACCTTCTTTCATGAAATCATCCTCTTCACCTGTGCTTGGGTTGTAGCCATAGATTGGATCTGCAATTTTACTCGGACGAAGGGTTGAAGCGATGGGACCGGCAATATCACAAGAGATATCAGCGACCACGGAAAGACGACAATTGTCTGCCTTCAAATCTTCGGAAGTGATGATGATCGGAGAACGGTTGCTCCAAAAATGGCATGGTATGTAAACATTAGCGACTGATAGGTAACGCGAAAATGTTGATTTGTAAAGTTCTGGAGATGAGTAAAAGCTTGATTTCTCAAATGCTGACCCATCTTTTGGGGCATAATAATCCTCGAGTTCAAGATGTGTAAATACAGCCTCATTGAAGGTATTGGCTAAGAATTCATCCGGTGAAACCTCTTTTATTGGCAATTGATCAACAATCTCACGTGCACCATGCCCTACTCGTCCGAAACCTGTCAATACGATGCGCATGTCTGGACCAGTGATGATTTTTTTCATCTCTTGTTCCATTTCAACGCGGTCAATACATCTGTGTGCTGGCTTTAAATCATATAATCCATGCTTCAATCCATAGGTTCTGAATGCATTGTAGGTACCCACGATTCCGGCATATCGACCGAAACCAATGACGCGTTTGTTGTGCTTGTCCTTCAACACTTCATAATCGACCAATCGGATTCTTTTTTCAAGAATGGCACGAAGCAAATCTCTGTTGTAAGGTTGTTTCTTAATGGTGTGAGAAAAGAATAGGAATGTTTTATTTGGGATGAGGTCTTCAACTTTCACCTCCTTCACCCCCATAATGATATCACAATCAAATAAATCATTTGCCAGTTTCATTCCAGCTTCCTCATATTCTTCATCCTTAAAAGCGCGAATAGGGCTCCGTTGAACAATGATTTCGAGATTTTGAAATCTCGATTGGGCAGATATACATTGCTCAGGAGTCATTGGAACACGGTGGTCAGGTGGAACTTTCCCTTCTTTGATCAATCCTATTTTTATTTTTCTCATATCATTTTAGATGGGTTGTTTTAATAAAAATGAATCGATAAACTCACGTACACAACCATCACCCCCTTTTTTCGTGAGAATGACATCTACATTTGTCTTCACATTCGGCACGGCATCCGAAGGACATGCTGAAAAACCTACGGCATGAATCATGTCCAAGTCATTGATATCGTCACCAATTACTGCGACATTTTCAAATGCTATCCCCAACTTTTCACAAAGTTTAGTCAAGACATCCATCTTTGGTTCACGGGTGACTTCACAGTGCTGAATGCCTAACATTTTACAGCGTGAATTCACAACACCTTCCATAAAACCAGAGGAAATTACGGCAACCTGAAACTCCATTTTTACCAAATGCTGAATGGCCATACCATCTTTCGTGTTGTACTTTTTGATGTGATCGCCATTTTCAGTAAAGTACATTCCTCCATCCGTCATTACACCGTCGACATCCAAGACCAAGAGGCTGATTTTATTCAGTTTCTTGTTCCATAAGTCTGTGCGAAACATTGGTTTAAAGATCAACGACATCAAATCGACGTTGTATTCTTCACACACTGCTTCAAGGTCATACAATGTCAATTCATGCACATCGTCGACATCTAAGTCATCCAAAAATTGATTGAACTTGATTCCGAACTTTGCGCAAAGTCCTTTGATATTCTGTTCTAATAGCATGTTAAACGATTTTATACCCTACACTCGCAGCAACAGCGCGCAATTGCCCGAGTAATTCGGTGAATTCTTGATGATTCAACTGTTGAGAGGCATCAGATTTTGCCACACTAGGATCAGGATGCACTTCAATCAGCAAGCCATCCACCCCCATGGCCACACAGGCCTTTGAAAGCGATGGAACCCCATAGGCATAGCCCATTGCGTGTGAAGGATCAAGAATTACAGGTAGGTTCGTGTACTCCTTTAACCAAGCCACTCCGCATAAATCCAAAGTAAAACGCGTTGCTGTTTCAAATGTACGGAGGCCTCGCTCACACAAAATGACATTTTCATTTCCACCAGAGAGCACAAACTCCGCCGCCTGAACGAATTCCTGAACGGTGGTTCCAAATCCTCTTTTAATCAAAACCGGCTTATTTATTTTAGCGCAAGCGCGTAAAATTCCTTGGTCGTACATGGCTTTAGCACCCACCTGAATGACATCGGTGTATTCGATGATCTCTTGAATGTGTGTTGCATCACGCGCTTCAGTAATGACGCTCAATCCAAATTCTTCGCGCATTTTCGCCAATAGCTTCAAGCCCTCAAGCCCCAATCCTTGAAACGAATATGGGCTTGTTCGTGGTTTATAGCAGCCTCCACGCAAGGTGGTCAAGCCGAGACCTACGAGTAATCCAGAAGATTGACGAATTTGCTCCTCTGATTCCACAGAACAAGGTCCACCAATCAAAATGGTATTGTGCGTGTCTCCGCCGATTTCGACATTTCCAATTTTTACTTTGCGCGTATCATTTCGGTATTTTCTAGACGCCAACTGCATGTCATTCGGAAAAACCCAAAAATTGTCCGTATAATTTGACAGTGCCCCAGGCACTTCTTTGACGCCACTTCCAAGAATCAATACATTGACTCCTTCAGAAATAATGTGAAAAGCATTTGATTGTTCGGCTAGTGTTGCCGCAACCTCCGCTGTGATAGATGATTTTAAATGTATGATCATAATTCTCCTTTGATCAGGTGTACAAAATTTAGTATTCCACAAGCTTTCCCTTCACGGTCAACGACAGGCATATACATGACTGGAAAGTTGCATTTTTTAATGAGCTGAAGCATTTCAACTACGGTATTGTCGTCAAACAAAAGCACTGGATTTTCATTGATCATTGTCCGAGGATTCAGTTCTAAATGCTGTCCCAGGGATTTCAACAAAGCCTTACGAATATCCGCTGAAGAAATGATCCCAGACAAGATTCCTCCCTGCTTACATACCAAGCAAAAACCTAGGTTCCCAGTTTCGATGGTTTCAAGAACAGCTTGAAGGTCTATATCCTCCAACTGAACAATTGGACATTCCTCAATAGGAATCATGAAGTCACCCACCTTGAAGTATGATTCGATTTCACGTTTCGTCAAGTTCATTAAGGCATGGCCTACACTTGGTGCGTTGAACAAATACGACCCTGACACTGAAGAACTCACCCCCATGTTTCGAAGAATGAAAGACACTTCTCCGTTCACCCCGCCATCCACATGAATGGATTTCGAAGGAAAACGACTTCTAAACTGGCGAATTTTCGTGAAGTTTATGCGATCAAACACTCCTCCACTTTGACCTGGAATCGTGGCCATGATCAGGATAAAATCAAAATCACTGTAATCGTCAAACACTTCAATGGATGTCGGCGTAATCACTGCCAATCCCTTTTTACCCGGAATGTCGGCTGGTAGAAGCAAAGGCGCTGTTAAATCCTCAAATTGAAAGGTCACGTAGTCAACAGGATGCTTTCTCAGCAAATCGAAATACTTTTCAGGTTCAGAGGTGATGATGTGTAAATCAATGGGAAGTGAACACCATGAACGGATTAATGCAATATCCTCAAATACAGAAACATCATCATTGCAATCCACATGCAGCAGATCCACTTGATGTGCTTCAAGATCGCGAATTACTTCCTCAAGAGGTCGTTTTTTATCGCTGTATATGGACGCAGATATCTTCATTTAGTCGTTGATCACATATTGAGGTTTGAATCGGTCGTCACAGACCACTAGTCGACATCCCTTTTTGTTCTTGAAAACTGTCGTGTCCAAGTGCTGTCGCAGCTGAATCAATCGTTTCATTTCAATGAACACCAAATCCTGCCCTTCTCCTGGTTCTGTTGCAATTAACTGAACATCGTACACACCCTTTCGGTTCACGAGTCGAATATTCTGTTCAGCCTGACCAACGAGATCGTTTTCTTTCCAAAATTTACCCAAGTCTTGCGCCAAGGCTTCATCCGAGCGATCAACGAAATAAACATTCAGGTTTTT
>CAMBMC010000209.1 GCA_945868555.1 Chitinophaga pinensis
TTTCCCGACCATCACCCATATACCGACAACGACCTATTCAAGGTTCACCAAAAATTTGATACTTTTGCATCTGATGAAACAGCTATTGTCACCACCGAAAAAGATTTGGTGAAATTGGCTGATTTATCTGCAGAAGCAACGATGAAGAACTACCCTTGGTTTTATCAACCAATAACAGTTTCTATTGATCGGAAAGATGAATTTTTAGAACAATTGAATAACTATGTTGACACAATTTAAAGAATCTGTTGATTTTATCAAATCAAAAACATCAGTAGAACCGACCATCGGCATCATTTTAGGAACTGGCTTGGGTGGCCTCGTGAAGGAAATTTCCATCATCGATGAGATTCCTTACGACACCATTCCAAATTTCCCTGTTTCAACGGTGGAAAGCCATTCCGGCAAATTAATTTTTGGCGAGTTGGGCGGAAAGAAAGTGATGGCCATGCAAGGACGCTTTCACTTCTATGAAGGATATACCATGCAACAGGTTACTTTTCCAGTGCGTGTCATGAAGTTGATGGGGATTGAACGCTTGTTTGTTTCGAATGCTTCAGGAGGTGTAAATCCAGACTTCGAAGTGGGAGAAATCATGATTCAAGATGACCACATCAACCTTTTTCCTGCTCACCCACTCATCGGTAAGAATTTTGATGAATTAGGTCCACGTTTCCCAGACATGAGTGAACCGTATGACCACGAGATGATTGCATTGGCCAAAGACATTGCCAAAGAAAATAATATTCGTGTTTCAGTAGGCACCTATGCCGGTTTGACTGGCCCAACACTTGAAACACCAGCTGAATATAGTTACGTTCGTGCGATTGGCGCCGATGCGGTAGGCATGTCAACCGTTCCGGAAGTAATTGTAGCTCGTCACATGGAAATCCCGTGTTTTGCAATTTCCATTATTACGGATCTTGGTGTACCTGGAAAAATTCACAAAGTGAGTCTTCAAGATGTGATCGAAGTTGCAAGTCGTCAAGAGCCAAAGATGACTATCATTATGAAAGAATTAATTTCTAGAATATAATCATGGAGTCATCCATTCGCGACAAATACGAAGTTGTCATAGGCCTGGAGGTGCATGCACAGATGCTCACGAAATCCAAGGCTTATTCCAACGACATCAACGAATACGGTTCACAACCCAATTCAAATGTGAGCGTGATTACACTTGGGCACCCTGGAACCCTTCCGAAGATGAACAAGAAAACCATTGAATACGCCATCAAACTTGGCTTAGCATGTGGTTGTACGATCGCTGAAGAACAATATTTTGCTCGAAAAAACTATTTTTATCCCGACCTTCCAAAAGGGTATCAAATCACTCAAGATAAAACCCCAATTTGCACAGGTGGAGTCATTCACATCAAATTGGAAAATGGCGAAGAAAAAGAAATTGGGTTGACACGCATTCACATGGAGGAAGATGCTGGAAAAAGCATCCATGATGTAGATGTATTTGACACATTGGTCGATTTAAATCGTGCTGGAGTGCCGCTTTTGGAGGTAGTTTCTGAACCTGACATTCGCAGTTCGCAGGAGGCATACACCTATTTGACCGAAGTACGCAAATTGGTACGTTACCTCGAAATCTGCGATGGCAACATGGAAGAAGGCTCTCTTCGCTGCGATGCCAATATTTCTGTTAGAATCAAAGGCAGTCCAGAATTTGGCACCAAGATCGAAGTGAAAAACATGAACTCCATCCGCAATGTGCAGCGCGCCATTGAGTTTGAAATTGTTCGACAAATTACTGCATTAGAAAACAGAGAAACACTCTACCAGGAAACACGTTCCTACGATGCATTGAAGAATACCACGATGTCAATGCGCTCAAAAGAAGCTGCCAATGACTATCGTTATTTCCCTGAACCCGATTTACAACCCTTAATCGTTGACGAGGTTCAAATCAATACGATTCGCAAGGAAATGCCTGCGCTCCCTCGAGATTTGCACATCAAATACACATCAAAACTTGGCTTGTCAGAATACGATGCAGGAATATTGACAGATCAAAAAGGTACTGCGCTCTTTTACGAAGAAGTTATATCCTTAACAAGCAATTACAAAGCTGCTGCAAACTGGATTATTGGTGATGTGAAATCATACCTGAATGAGTTTGGTGTTGACATAGAAGACTTCCCGCTTCCTGCGTTGAGGATTGCTGAATTGATTGCGCTTATTGATGAGGGTAAGGTATCCCCATCGATTGCCTCGCAGAACATATTCCCAGTGATGCTGAAGCATACGGATAAAACGCCTTTGTTGATCGCGGAAGAACTTAACCTCATTCAAGATTCAAATGAAGATGCAATCCTCGGATTCATCCATGAGGTGATCCGTCTTAATCCCACAGAAACAGAACGTTACCGTGCTGGTGAAAAGCAACTGATCGGTTTCTTTATGGGACAATTGATGAAAGTGTCGAAAGGCAAAGCTGATCCAAAGGCAGCAAATGCCTTGATGCGTCAAACTTTAGAACATTGATATGAAATTCCTCTTTGCTCTCATCTTGCTTTTTGTAGCTGCATCTTGCGGTCAATCCATCGATGCCAATGAGCCTAAAAAACTGAAAGACAATTTCTCTGTAGCAGGAACTATTCTTGGTGCGGAAGGCATGACCATTTATCTTGAAGCCTTGAGCCAGCAAGGAACCATCGAAGTGTCCAAGGCTACAATCCGCACAAATGGTTCATTTCGAATGAAGGGAAATGTCCCTGGGCTAGGCATTTATCAGCTGCGTTTGGGAGAATCTTCCGAAAAAATGATACCATTTACCTTGTCGAAAAATGACCATGTGAAAGTGACAAGCACATTTGGTGAATTTACAACTCGACCAAATGTTTCTGGGACAGAATGGGCAAAACCTTTGAATACCTATATGGCTTTATATGCAGAGTTGATGTTCGCTCAGCAGAAATTGGAGGCACAGAAATCAACGCTTTCTGAAGAGGAAATGATGACCATTTTCAGTGCTGAAAAAATCCCTGTTGACACGTGGGCCTTAGAACAAATGACGAAAGATCCAGACAATCCTTTCAACATTGTACTTTCCACATCTGCGTCACCTACACTCGGTTTTGATAAATGGAATCCTGCCTCTTTGGATGTGCTTAAAACAGTTGCTGATGCCTACAAAAAACGTTATGGTGATTCGCCAATGGCGCTAACAATGGAGAATCAAGTCGTGCAAATTGAAAATGCCTATTCCGAATATCTTTCTACTAAAACTGGGAATCTAATTGCTCCAGATATTGAATTGAAAGATCCGAATGGGAAACCTATCAAACTCTCATCACTTCGTGGAAAAGTAGTTTTGATTGATTTTTGGGCATCCTGGTGCAGACCTTGTCGCGCTGAAAACCCAAATGTGGTTCGCCTCTACAAGCAATTTAAGGACAAGGGCTTTACTGTATATTCCGTTTCATTGGACGAAGATGCCGCGGCGTGGAAAAAGGCAATTGCACAAGATGGATTGATTTGGCCAACACATGTAAGTGATTTGTTGGGTTGGAGCACACCAATCATTCAATTGTATAAATTTGATGGCATACCGTACACCGTGCTCATTGATCGTGAAGGAAAAATCATCGCCACTGGCCTTCGTGGAATAGAATTGGAACAAAAATTGAAAGAGGCGCTAGCAAAATAAAAAAATATGAAACAAGTACTTGGAATTCTGCTCATTTTTAGCGCAAGCGTTTCGTTTGCACAGAAACCTATAAACGTGACCATCTCTGGTAATATTTTCAATTCTCCAGTGGATACCATCATGCTTTCTCAATTCTTCGGGACGCATTATGTCGACTACCAAAAAGTAAAAATGACACGCAAAGGTGACTTTGTGATCACGGGAACTTTGCCGAATCCAGATTTTTATGTGATCCGTGTTGGTGCAGCTCACGTCAACCTCATCTTGCGCGATAAATCTGACATTAAAATGTATGGAGATGGGGCAAACATCTTCGCTTATTGCAACATTGTGGGATCTGAGGAAAGTGCCAATATGAATGAGTTCATCAAAACAAAAACAGCTTGGGAATACAAACGTGATTCTGTAGTTAGTTTGATTCAACAAAACCCTGCACAAGAAGCAGAAATTGCAGCATCCATCAATACAGATTTTTACAACTTTCAAAGTAACTTACAGAATTTCATTTCTAAGAACCCAAATTCACCTGCTCTATTGCCCGTGCTTGGTCTAATCAATCCTGAAAATGACTTTGCAACCTACGAATCCATCATTCAACAAATCAACAGTTCATTCAGCGATTCTCCTTCCGTGCGAGAATTTTACAAGCAGTATTTAAACATGAAAAAGCAAAAAGAAGCAGGGAACAAGCTTGCTTCTGGAAAAGCTGCGCCTGATTTCGAGGAATTGAAAACAGATGGTAAAACAACCATGAAATTGTCGGATTTGCGCGGTAAAGTCGTTTTACTCGACTTTTGGGCTTCTTGGTGTGGTCCTTGCCGCAAAGAAAACCCCAATGTCGTTCACTTGTATGAAATCTATAAAAATGATGGCTTTACAGTAATGAGCGTTTCACTCGATAAAGACAAAGCGGCATGGTTGGCTGCTATTGAAAAGGATAATTTAACTTGGCCCAATCACGTCAGTGACCTCAACCAATGGCAAAGCAAGGCGGCAGCAATATACGACGTCAAAGGAATTCCATTTACCGTGCTTATTGATGCCGAAGGAAACATTATCAAAACAAACTTGCGCGGTGAGGCCTTGGAAGCAGAACTAAAACGCATCTTTGGACATTAAGTCGCCACATTGAATTCTCCCCAAGTCATATATTTTGCCTCCGACTTCCACTTGGGAGTGCCAACGTATGAATCGAGTTTGGAGCGCGAAAAAGCAGTTGTTTCTTGGCTTGATCATGTCCGTAAAGATGCCACAGAGATTTTTCTTGTTGGCGACATTTTCGACTTTTGGTTTGAATACAAACATGCCATTCCGAAAGGCTTCGTTCGTCTTCAAGGAAAAATTGCGGAAATC
>CAMBMC010000210.1 GCA_945868555.1 Chitinophaga pinensis
AATGGGAAGCACTTCGTCAAAGGCGATCTCCGACGAAAAAGGTACATCTGTCAGGAGGTGAAATCAAAACGATCTTATCTCGTGAATAGTTTGGCACAAGTGATTCCCTTGAATGATTAAACTTTACTATGAAAGACAATTATTGTGTAATTATGGCTGGTGGCGTTGGAAGCCGATTCTGGCCGATGTCAACTCCGCAAAAACCAAAACAATTTTTGGATGTTTTAGGCATCGGAAAGTCATTGATTCAAATGACCTATGAGCGTTTATTGGACATTGCACCCGCAGAAAATATTTATGTGGTCACCAATGCTTCATATGCATCGATTGTCAAGGAACAGTTGCCAGACATGTCGATGAATCAAATCTTGACGGAGCCTAAGCGAAAAAATACGGCGCCTTGTGTTGCCTATGCCGCGGCGAAGATTCATGCCTTGAATCCCAATGCGACGATGGTGATTTCTCCTGCTGATCACTTGATCATCAATCAGAACAGATTTACCGAAATCATCAATACCGCAATTCGTCAAGCCAATGAGAAAGACCGCTTGGTGACCTTGGGCATTCGACCAACACGTCCTGATACGGGTTATGGGTATATCGAATACTCTTCAGACGAGAATCTTCAAGCGGGACAAGTTACCGAAGTGAAGCAATTTCGCGAAAAACCGGATGTATTGACCGCCGAAGAATTTTTACGCAGTGGAAATTTTTGCTGGAACTCTGGGATTTTTGTTTGGAAATCGTCGACAGTGTTGAATGCCTTGTACCAACATCAGCCTGCTTTGCATGCGCTTTTCGCGGATGACCTAACGTTCTACAACAGCATCATTGAGCAAGAGCGCGTGAATGATTGCTTTGAACGTTGTGAAGATATTTCCATCGATTATGCGATCATGGAGAGTGCCGACAATGTGGATGTTGTGCTATCCGACTTCGACTGGAGTGATCTAGGCACCTGGGGAAGTTTGGGTGGACACTTGTCGAAGGACGAACGAAACAATTCCATCATAGGAAACAACACCCACTTATTCAATTCCTATAACTGCATCGTAAACGTGCCCAATGACAAATTGGTTGTTCTCGATGGTTTAGACGGCTATATCGTCGTTGAATCGGATGAGATGTTGATGGTACTTAAAGCCGAAAACGAACAAGAACTCAAGAATTTCTTGAAAGATGCGGAGTCGAAAAGTCCGCAGTATTTTACAAAATAGCATTGCCTCAAATGAAAAAAATCCCAGCCTTGACTGGGATTTTCTTTTTCTACCTAAGCTACTACTGATTGCCGAGACGCAGTTGATCTGCCTCCCATGCGCGGTACAAATCGAAATAACTTTTCGTTTCCATCACTACGACACCACCAAGTGTGTCTCCATATTTCGCTGGGATACCACCGGTATACACCATCATTCTCCCGATGGCACAACTTGGAACATTCAACATCTCGGTGCCCTTTACACCGTCTAACATAAAAATCATATCTCCCTTTCTGGCACCCCTGAACATCAATTCACCGTCATCAGACATTCGTGCCTCAGAAGTCATAGATAGCACCAATCCTTTGGCATCAAACTTACTTGGTGATTGTGCAATTTCCTCAGAAGTGAGCTCTTTGATTGGCAAAGAACCATATACAAGTTTCATGTCTCCTTTGGCAGAAATGTTCACCACATCCAACACTTGAATTGATGTTGTAAACTTCACCGTGCCAATGTTTGCGAATCCATCCATCGGAATATTCGCTTCAATGGCTCTCATCATCGTGTCACCTTGGGATATAAAGGACACCATGTATCTTCCTGCTGGCACACCACTGATTCTGAATCGACCATCTGGATCTGTTACATCCGTATACTTACGATCACCTTCCTCCACCCATGCGCGAACGCCATAAAGGGTTTGTTGAGTTTTAAAATCAACGACTGTTCCTACGATGTCTCCTAGAGCTCCTTGTCCGAATGCGCTGCTTCCTGCGAGCAACATTGCGATTGCGATTAGTTTTTTCATGGCTTTTTTGTTTAGCTTTTCAGAAGGATGTCTGGCTTCACATTATTCCATAAAAAAATCCCCAAATTTCTCTAGGGATTCATATTTAAAAGGGAATTTTATAGTTCAGCGCTCGAACAAGGGAAGGCACGATCTACCTTTTTGAAAAGTCCCTGTAGCACTTTTCCTGGCCCTACTTCGATTACTTCACTCGCTCCATCTGCAATCATCGCATGCATGATTTGGGTCCAACGCACTGGACCTGTAAGTTGAGAGACAAGATTTGCTTGAATCGTTAAAGGATCAATCACAGCCTTCGCATTTACATTCTGATACACTGCACATACTGGATTGCTGAAGATTGTGTCTTGGATCGCTGCCGCCAATTCCTCGCGAGCTGGCTCCATCAATGGAGAGTGGAATGCGCCACCAACAGGAAGAATCAATGCACGCTTGGCGCCTGCTTCAGTTAATTTTTCACAGGCTTTTTCTACTGCTGGAATGGATCCAGATATCACCAACTGTCCAGGACAATTGTAATTTGCTGGAACAACAACACCATCGATTGTCGCGCAAATTTCTTCCACAACGTGATCCTCCAAACCAAGAATAGCAGCCATGGTAGACGGTTCTTTTTCGCAGGCTTTTTGCATCGCTAAAGCACGTTGGTACACCAGCTTTAATCCATCCTCAAAACGCAATGTTTTATTTGCTACCAAGGCTGAGAATTCTCCCAATGAATGTCCAGCCACCATATCGGGACGAAACGTATCTCCAAGGCACGCTGCAAGAATTGTTGAATGTAGGAAGATTGCCGGTTGCGTCACTTTCGTTTGCTTCAGCTCCTCATCAGTTCCTTGAAACATCACATCCGTAATGTTGAATCCAAGAATCTCATTGGCCTGCAAGAACAAGTCTTTAGCAAGTGACGAATTTTCGTAAAGGTCTTTTCCCATTCCGGAAAATTGAGCTCCCTGTCCGGGAAATACATATGCTTTCATGTGCTGTTTCTGTTTTGTTTCGTGCGGCAAAGATACACATTCGGACAAAAAAAAAGGTCCGCCGAAGCGAACCCTTTTCTGTTCTGTGAGGAACGAATTATTTGCGAACGATCAATTTCTGAGTAGAAACTGTTCCGTCAACGATTACGTTAACCATGTAAACACCGTTTGTCAAAGACTCCGTGTTTACATTAACTTTTTGTGCTCCATTTACAGAACCCAAAGCTGCAGTGTAAACTACTTTTCCTGTAAGGTCAGTAACATTTACAGCTGCAGTGCTTGCATTGTTTACTTCGAAAGTAACTGTTGCTTGGTTGTTTGCAGGGTTAGGGTAAACATTCATACCTACTGTGTTTTCAACTTCAGTAACTGATCCAGATGGATCATCGCTCAAACGAATCATAATCGCGTTCGGCTGAGTAAGGCTGAATAAAGACGCATCTGCAAGGAATCCAACTACAGACTGCTCATATGTGTTCTGTGCGTATGCGAAACGAACTTCTGTTGCACCACCGAAGTGACATGCTGCTACCAATACGATATCACCAGCATTCAATGTTACTGGTCCACCGCTGATTGGCAAGTTCACCCATGCAGCTGTTGTGTTTGCAATCGTTGAGATGTTTGTCTCAGCAAGGTAGTTGTATGTTCCAGCTGCTTGATCCAACAAATAGATCTTAGCCAAATATTCACTTCCAACTGCAGCAGCAGCTTGAGTTGCTAAACGCAACTTGATATTTGATACTGTCATGTTGTCAAAGATCTGCATCTCGTTTCCAATCTCAAGTGCTTGACCTGGCTGAGAAGATACGTTGCTGATCGATCCTGACTGCACGTTGTTGTCACGAGAGAACTCGTAGTTTGTTACGAATACATCCATTGACGTTTGGTTATTTGTCAAATCAGCATCTGTACCTGCACCAATTCCTGATGTCAGGTTGATTGTTTTAGTACCTAATCCTGATGGAATGTATGGTGTAGAAATCGAAAGTGTATCTGTAGCCGTTGCCGCAATAGCAACTGCAGCGCTTGTTCCAGTGTATCCACCAGTAGCTGTAGCGTTCAAGGTAACTGCTGCTTGGTTTGCACCACCATTGTTGTTCGCTTTAGCTCCGAAAGTCAATCCAGGGAAAGAAGCCTGAGATGCAGGAATATGGTAATAATCAACACCCCACGTAGTAGCGACGTCCGTAGCTTGGTACCAGTTTGTAACTTTGATGTCGTTGTTCCATGCTTCAACAATTTTTACATCGTCAACACCCCAGAACCAGTCCCATGTTCCGATATAATGGAAACGAACTTTCACTTGGTTTGTCCATGGTCCAGCACCTTTCGCTGGGGTAATATTAACTGTTTCCACTTCGTTCGGTACACAGTTCGTGTTCACTGGCACTTCTGTATCAGGATTAACAGCAAAAGTTGTCCATGTAGCTCCACCATCGTTAGAAACCTCAACATAGTTTTGGTCATAATAATGACGGTAGTACTCAGAAAACGTCAAATACATTGGTGCATTAACCGCTCCTGAAAGATCGATGTTTCCTGTAAATTCGAAGTATGCATCTTGACTTTGTCCGTCACCTGCAGCATCCGAATTGATCAATGCGTAATTACCAGAAGCATTTGAAAAAGCCGCAGGCCACTGATAACCAGCTTGCTGTGATGTGATGTTTGATGGCAAAGCGTTTACAATTGCCCAATCTCCTGATTGGTGTCCTACACCTGTCGTTTGGTTCCAATCAGAAAGCTGATCAAATCCGTTGGCCCACCATTCTTGGCCTTCTACTTTCTGAGTGCTTTGTACTTTCTTCGTTACTGGACGCACGTCAGTTCTGTCATTTTGTGCAGCAACACTTTGCGTAATAGCTACCTGCGCGTTCAACGCAAATCCGCCAACCAAAGCACCTGCCAATAGGTAAATCTTTTTCATAGTTAACAATTAATTTTGGGTAAAAATATAAAACAAAAATCGAATTCCCAATAGTA
>CAMBMC010000211.1 GCA_945868555.1 Chitinophaga pinensis
ATTTTCAAAGAGCTTTAGGGTCTCATCTTTCAGTTCAATAAGCTGTCCGCCCAATATCTTTAATGTCTCAAAAGAGGATGCTGATTTTTCTGGATCTTGAACATTGTCAATGTTTTTTATGAAAATCA
Organism: Chitinophaga pinensis; assembly: GCA_945868555.1. Classification (GTDB taxonomy): domain Bacteria; phylum Bacteroidota; class Bacteroidia; order Flavobacteriales_D; family Crocinitomicaceae; genus M0103. The sequence continues at coordinate 129 of CAMBMC010000211.1, forward strand.
GCTCATTTTCCAAAGCATTCAGATTCGACAACAAGGCACCATGACCAGCAGGACGACGAACATAGTGACCTCCATCCATCAGTGCTAAACCACTTTCCGTAAAAGCAATAGCATCTGATTCATGCGATTGATCGGAGAAGGTAAGTTCCGCGTTTGGAGCCGCTGTGGTGATTGAGTTTCGGATTTCTGAATGAAATTCTTCCTGTACTGTAAAATGAAAAGATACGCTGTGAGCATTGTGTTCAAGCCCTTGAAGCACATGTTCTTGAAAGGCATTAAGGGTCGAATTCCCAAGCGTATGAAATGGAATTAACCCTTTCGGAAAGTGTCCTAAAGCAAGCCCGTTTTTCTCAAGAAGATAGGTGAGTAAATCACTGTAGTGGTTTTTTTTTGAAAGAACTAAAGTTTTGACGTCTTCGGATAAGTTTTGATAGAAGGCGAATGTTTCCAAGTTAGTAAGAAACCGCTCAATTGGCCCGCGTTTCTCGTTGCTTGGATTCATCAGAAAGTCATGGATAAATTGAAACATCCGTGAACCTGACCCTGAGGCTGGAATGAAATAAAGAAGTTCACGTATTTCGGCATCAAAGCGCTGAATAAACAATTCTCGATCCTCATTGGAGAGCACCTTTACCCCATTCTCTGGGGTGCATGGAGCATCCAATTTTATGGTCGGATTTTCACGAAAAACAAGAGTTCGTTGTTCATTGATCCATGATTCCGAAGGGGCCTTACTCATTTTTGCGCGAGATTGTTTTTCTTTGTACTGTGAATATCGTCGCCGAAAGTATAAAATATCGTTGGAATGCCAAGGGAAGACACGGCACTCATTCTCCTTTTGTCTTTGCATTTACGGATGAATGCCAGCGAATTCCTTTGGATCAGGCAGTTGTTGATGGATTAAAAACCATCGAATCCCTTTATTTACAGAGTGATGAAGTCATCCAGGTAAACGATCAAGGTGTGGGTTCGCATCGACTTTCGAATCAACGAAAAGTGAGGGGCATTTACCGTGTAAGTTCCTCCAAGGGGAAATTTGGTCGCTTGTTGTTTCAACTTTCACGGCATTACGCTCCCAAAAACATCCTTGAGTTTGGCACATCTCTCGGCGTTGGTACCTATTGTTTGGCGACGGGAAATCCAGAAGGACAGGTCGTGTCGATAGATGCGTGTGCCAATACCCAGGCTGTAGCACGTCGAATGCTTGAAAGAATGAAGGTGGAGAATTGTACATTGATCAATTCAACCTTTGACGAATACCTCGCACAAATTCCAAAAGAAATCTTTGATCTTGTCTTCATAGATGGTCATCACGATGGAGAGGCCTTGTTGCGTTATCTGGAAGCATTAAAAGACAATACACACGATGACACCATTTTTATTTTGGATGATATTCGTTGGAGCGCCTCTATGTTTGATGCGTGGCAAAAAATTATTGATGATTCGGCGTACCATGTCACCATGGATTTCTTCCGGATGGGAATGATTCTCCGCAGACCACAGCAACGCAAAGAGCATTTTGTGGTGAAGGTTTAAAACGTTGTAGTTAACAAATCGAGCACAGATGGATGGGCAGAAACAGGGATAGAGGCTGTCGCGTCGTCTGCTTCTTTGTCGGAAGACTTGAATATTCCATCGGAATGACTCCAAGACTCGTCGGCCACCGCTCTAGATAAGGTAGCGGTTTCTGATGAGATTTCCTCAACAGGTGCGACACTTTCTATGACAGCTATTTCCTCACTCGCATTGCTGAACGATTCAAGTTCTGAAGGTATTGCTTCATTGCTTTCTTGTGAAGTAGTCACCTCTGCAACTTGCACCAGTGGCGTTTCATTTGACTCTGGCGATTTTGTTTTTGAATTCGAAGTTGGAGAGGTTTCGTTTTTTTCTACTTGAGCTAGTGATGGTTTCGCGGGTAAGGAAGTGTCAAAAAGAAAAGGGGTGGCAATCAACGCAATGATTCCAATTGCAGCGGCGTAGGCCAAAGGTCTTCGATAAAGCGGTTTGTCTTTCGGGTAAAGTGCAACGCCAATGTTATTCAACCAAATGACACGACCTGGTTTTTGGTGTTTGGCGGCGAAAAGATCATCCAAGGATCGCTTTGTTTCCTGCTTTGGGACAAATGTATTGGATGCACTCAATCCTTCAAGTTGTCTAAATACCTGTTTGAGTTGAAGAAATTCATCTTCATTTGCGCACCATTCTGCCAATGAGGCTTTCTCCTCAGCGTTTAGGGCGTAGTATTCGTTGTTGATGATCAACTGTTCCAATTCTTTTTCCATCATCGATTCAATTGTGGGTCAAATTCTTTTAATTTTTCTGCCAAATATTTTGTCGCATAAAACAAGCGCGACTTGATTGTTCCTTCTGCCACGCCAAGAACTTCTGCAATTTCTAGAATGGACAATCCATCCAAATGGCGCAGTGCAAATACTTCCTTGTGCTTTTGATCCAGTTCGTCCATGCGTTGAACAAAGGCATCTTGAAAAAAGCGGTCTTGCACCTCATTCATGACATTTGCTGTGGTGTCGAACAAGCTAAAATGGTTGTCGAGGTCATTTCGTGTGCCTTTGCGTACTTCAGCTTTCTTGTATTCGTTCTTACACATGTTGTTAGCGACTGAATATACCCAAGTTTTAAAATTCCGCGTTGGATCGAAATACTCAGGTTTGTTCACGATCTTGGCAAATAAGTCATGCACAAAGTCTTCCGATTTTTCTCTGTCGCGCCAAAGCATCCGCATGAAATAGCCGAGTAAGGGACCAGCATAGCGTTGGTACAATTCATCAAAGGCACGTTTTTCACCGCGCATGATGGCTTCCATGAGCCTTTCATCGGTAAAATTCGTGTATGATGTGCGCAACAACTTCATTCCTTAATAACTTGCCTTGATGGATTGAACTTGTTCGTATTTCCCGCATTGCACCGCAATTTGATCCAGAGCTGCATCAATTTTCTTCACTTCTTCTTGCTGTCCTCTGCCTTGATATTCTTTACGCAAGAGCAACAACATGGGGAGGTAGTTTGCGGACAATGACCGAGCCTTATCGCGACTATTTTTGACGATAGAAACAGAAAGCGTGTTGTTCCAAAGCTCTTCATTTCGTTCAAAATTCCCTGTACAACCATCGGGATGGTATTCCATGATCAATCCAGCAACATATAAATTCTGCTGTATGGGAATAAGGTATTCTTTCGGAACTGTCAGAGAAATTCCGAGTTTTTTTGCTGAATTTAATGCACAGAAATTTGTTAGATAAGCCACATCAATTGTCGCTGAATTTGGAAGGGTGAATCCTTTGTTTTTCAATGTGGATTGGTAGGACTCACTTTGAAGAAAATCGAGCGAGACAATGGTGATGTCCGTTCGTTCGTTCATAAAGAGCTGGGCATATACAGTCCCAAAATTGTCTTCAAATCCATGGGTGATTGCACATCCATTCTCAGGAACGGAACGCAAAACATCTTTACCGTAAAGGACCATATTTTCATTGATTCGACCATTGGCATGAAGCTTTTTTAGGTATTTCTTCGCTTCTTCAAAATTTTGAGAGATGAGGTGAAATGCGGCGAGTTGAATGTGCACATCTGAGTTTTCTGGACGCAGCTTTTCAGCCTTGAACAGATGATCAATCAAAGCCATATTGTAATTGCCCGCGATGTAGGTGTAGTAATGGAATTCAAATGATTCAGGTGCAGCTTGAGACAAAAGTTGCACATATTGATTCATTTGTTGCTGTTGTGCGGTATTTGGAGTGCGTTGCGTTCGTTGAGTGGATGCTTGTTGGCGTGTGGCTGTAAAAAGACCGCTTACTTGTTGAAGTTGTTGTGTTGTTTCCACGGTGTAACCGTAGGTGCTTGTGGTATTTAAATCCTTTAACTTCTCCGTTTGTTTTTTTTGTTGAATGGATTCTTCGCGTTTCTCTTGATCTTTATTGAAAGAAACTGTGTCAATTGCCTGTTCTTCTAAAGATTCAGATTGATTGATATTCATGTTTGAATTCGTCTGCGGTGCAGCATTGGTGTTGATCGACTGAGCACAGACAACTGGTCCAAAGAATAGTAGGAAAATAAGGATATGAAAGTTCATGGTGAACAAAATTTGTCGGCTGTACAAATGTATGGGATATACGTTCAAAATGAACTCATTTTTTCTGCCACTTGGCAATTCTTAGGCCTAAGTGGAAAAACGAAGGTATCAGGTATTGTCTGCTGCAAATAAGAATTTATTCGGAGAGACCAAATGTGTTTTCACGGCATACATAACAATTCCGGCAGTGTTTTTTACACCCAATTTCGCCATGATGTTTTTGCGATGCGTGTTGATGGTATGGTTGCTAAGAAACAGTTGATCGGCAATTTGGTGGTTCGTGAGTCCCTCCGCAATTAAGGTGATGATTTCATTTTCTCTATCAGAGATGATAACAGGTTCACATGAAAATGATTCGAAGTCAATGTCGTTCACATCAATTGCTGCGCGTTGAATCGTTTCAAGGATTTGACCACAAAAAAACTTGTTTCCATGAGCCGTTTCTTCGATGGCATTAATGATTTCAACCAAATCACAATCTTTTTTGATGTAGCTAATAACACCTGATCGGAGCGCATTGACGAGAGTTTGACCAGATTGCTCTGGGGTGATGGCGAGAAATTTAACTTGCTTGTGGTTCATCAACACTTTCGGAATGATGTCGATGTTGAAGCCTGGAGATGTATAGTCGATGACAACCACCGTTGGTTCGAAAAATTCAACTTGCGCCTGCAATTCCTCGCTGTCTTTCGCTTCACCAACGATTTGAAATCCACCATGTGAATTCAATATGGTTCGAAGTCCAAC
>CAMBMC010000212.1 GCA_945868555.1 Chitinophaga pinensis
AGAACGAAAACCAATGGAGCATGATTCTGAAGGTCGTTCCAAAAAGCCAAAGATGAATGCCTACAAAAAAAGTGGCAAGAACAATCGTTTCTTTGGCGACGACGACGACGACGACGATTGGGATCCAAATAGCGCTTCCCTCTTTGATACTGATGATGACATAGAGGAGGAAACTGATCTTGAAAACGATCAAGAAGATTAATTCCCTTTCATAACATAAGTTTGAATGCCCTTCGGGGCATTTATTTTTTTACAGGATAACACTCGCGGAAAATCAATTCGCACGCTACAATGGACATTCTCATTATTTTCGTTTTAACACTGCTCAATGGATTTTTCGCCTTATCCGAAATTTCTTTGGTTTCAGTAAAAAAGAACCGCATTGAACACTTGGCCGATCAAGGTGACAAACGAGCTAAAACGATCTTGAAACTTCTTGAAAATCCAGAGAATTTCCTTTCGAGCGTTCAAGTAGGAATCACACTAATCGGAATTATCGCCGGAGCATACGGTGGAGCCGCTCTTTCAGATGATATGATACAAATTCTTTCGGGCGTTCACTTTTTGGAGGGATATGTGGAAGAAGTTTCTGTAGTTATCGTGATTGGCAGTATTACGTATTTCACGATTGTTGTGGGAGAATTGGTACCCAAGAGCATTGCCATGAACAATGCTGAACCTATCGCCTTAGTTACAGCGCCGATCATACGCTACTTTACACTTGCTACGTTTCCATTTGTTAAACTACTTTCACTTTCAACAAAACTCATTTTAAAAATTTTTGGGATCAAAGAAAATGATACCGATCACATGAGCGAAGAGGAGTTAAAGTTTATGCTGTTCAATGCAGGAAAACAAGGTGTATTGGAAAGCGATGAAAGCCAGGTTCATCAAAACTTATTCTCTTTTAACGACCAAACTGCCAAGTCATTAATGACACATAGCTCCGAGGTTGAATGGGTAAAAATTGATGATACAACGGAAGATGTATTAAATCAGTTGCTCAAGAGTGCGCATTCAAAATTCATTGTCTGCGATGAAGACATCAATACGGTGAAAGGTGTACTAAGCGTAAAAGATTTCTTGGAAAATTATAAGAACACGGAATTCAAATTAGTCAATATCATTCAGCCTCCTATTTTTGTTGTTCAAAATACCCCAGCATTCCGAATACTCAATCTGTTCAAAGCCAAAAAGCAATACATCGGTGTGGTCATTGACGAATATGGTGGAGTTGCCGGAATCATTACACTTCACGACCTTATTGAAGCCATTGTTGGCGATCTTCCCGATGAAGATGAGTCGGATGAGAAGGACATTATCGTCCGTGAAGATGGCTCCTGGTTGATAAACGGTAAAACCTTGGTTTATGAGCTCAATCAATACTTCCAAAAGGAAATTATTGAAGATAATATTTCACAGTACACGACGGTTGCAGGTTTTATACTTGAACATTTAAAAGCTGTACCTAAATCTGGAGATCATGTCCCCTACGGCCATTATTCTTTTGAAGTCATGGACATCGATGGACTTCGGATCGACAAAGTGTTGATGACCCACCATGAACCTGACGAATTAGTGTAAGGTTTAAAGATGTTAAGAGTTTAAGACATCAAGACAAGAGACAAGAGACAAGGGACAAGGGACAATAGACAATAGACAATATACTTAAGAGATTAAGATTTTAATACTATATCACATTTAAGCGCCTAAGACCATTTATACTCACTGTATCAAATCCTTAATTCCCGAAGGGATCAAATCCTCAATTCCCGAAGGGATCAAATTCTAAATCACCTTCATTTCTTCAAAGTCGAAGGACAAACAAAATCTGTGACAGGTACATTTGTTTTTGAGATGGCAGAATACCCTCCAGCAACTTCTAAGAAATTGTGGTATCCTCGTGATTTAAGAATTGATGCGGCAATCATACTGCGATATCCACCAGCACAATGGATGGTAAATGGTGCTTCTTTCGGAAATTCAGCCATCGAATCATTGATGAAGTCCAAGGGTATATTTTCAGCGCCATCCACATGCTCACCGGAGTATTCTCCTGGTTTGCGCACATCAATAACATGGATTTCCTTCGAAAAAGTAGTTGCGAACTCCTCTGGAGTAATGCGGTGCACGGTATCCGTTTCTTTTCCACTTCGTTTCCAAGCATCAAATCCTCCATCTAAGAAACCAATCACATGGTCATAACCTACACGCGCCAATCGTTTCACTGTTTCTTCTTCACGTCCAATTTCTGCCACCAAGGCAATTTTCTGTTTTACATCTGGAATCATGGCACCCACCCATGGCGCAAATTGACCATCAATACCTATACTTATGCTGTTTGGGATATGGCCTTCAGAAAAGAGCTGTGGATTTCGGGTGTCAAGGATAAGTGCTTCCGCTTCATTAACCGCAGCCTCAAAAACCGCAACACTCAATGGCTGCAGACCACGATTCATCACCTCATCGATATGGTCATATCCCGATTTATTCATGTGTACATTCGCGCCAAAATACCCTGGTGGAGGAAGTAATCCATCGGTTACCTCTGTAACAAATTCTGCCTCTGTCATGTCAGCTCTCAAAGCATAATTGAGTCGTTTTTGTTCGCCAATTGTACTCACGGTTTCTTTGCTCATGTTTTTCCCACACGCACTGCCCGCTCCATGTGCAGGATACACCACAACCTCATCAGCAAGTGTCATGACCTTCGATCTAAGTGAATGAAACAAGGTTGCAGCAAGCTGTTCTTGAGTCATGCTTGCTGATTTCTGAGCCAAATCCGGTCTTCCTACATCACCGATAAAGAGGGTGTCCCCAGAAAACAAAGAATGCGCTTTCCCATCCTCATCGATCAACAAATAACAAGTGCTTTCCATTGTGTGTCCAGGTGTATGTAGCACGCGGATCTTGCACCTCCCGAAAGACAATTCTTCACCATCGCTTGCTACATGCACAGGGTATGTAGGTGCTGCGTTTGGACCAAAAACAATTGTTGCTCCAGTGGCTTTTGATAGATCAATGTGACCACTGACAAAATCTGCATGAAAATGCGTCTCAAGAATGTAGCGAATTTCGGCACCATCTTTTTCTGCGCGTTCAATATATGGGCGTGTTTCACGAAGTGGATCAATAATGATTGCCTCATTTTCTGAAACAATGTAATAAGCCCCTTGAGCAAGGCATCCTGTATAGATTTGTTCTACTTTCATGTTAAATTTTCTTAGTGCAAAGTTCGTGATTCTCTGCGAATGTATTCATCAATAAATTCTATTTGAATATCAATTCTGTAACAAGAATATAGATTCCCATCACAAGGATAAACCAACCAAATCCTTTTTTCAATTTGGATGGATTGATTTTTTCAGCGAAGATCATCCCAATAAAAATACCCACTGTAGACAATCCAGTAAAGATCAACAAGAATGTCCAGTCGATGGCAGCGCCAAATTTCACATCACCCAAGAAACCGATCAAGGACTTCGCTGCAATGATTAAAAGTGATGTTCCAACCGCCATTTTCATGTCCATCTTAGACAAGATGACCAATGCTGGAACAATTAAAAACCCTCCGCCTGCACCTACAAGCCCTGTCAACACTCCAACGACCAATCCTTCAATAAGTATGATTGGGTAATTGAATTTCAGTGGACTCTCATTACCGCTTGCGGCAATTTTCTCAGGCCGAATCATCGAAATGGATGCGACAATCATAAATATGGCAAAGAGGAGCATCAAAAACAATGACCTTGAAACCACGAATGAACCAATGGAAAACATTTCATCAGGAATCATTGGAACAACGAAGGAACGCGTCAAGAGCACCGCAATGATAGATGGGATACCAAACACCAAGGCGGCGAGGTATTCAATCCGTTTCAAATAAATACTCCGAAATCCGCCTACAAGTGCTGTAACCCCAACAATGAATAACGAATATCCTGAAGCAATTTTAGGATCCAAACCAACGAGATAGACAAGGATTGGCAAGGTCAATATCGAACCTCCACTTCCGACTGCTCCCAATGTCACACCAACAAGAAGTGCTAAGAAATAACTAACAATTACACCCATATTTTCACCATTTCTCCTTCACCAATTGCAGTTGCTGAGTGCACATTACATACTCGTAATTTTAAAATCAGTTCGACGATTCGATTGTCTGCCCTCTTCCGTCTCATTGGTCGAGATAGGCTGATCTTCACCAAAACCTTTGAAGGTCAAACGGTTTGAAGCAATTCCGGATTTAATCAAATAATCAACAACAGACTTGGCTCGATTGTCAGACAATTTCATGTTGTAATCATTTGCACCATAAGAATCCGTGTGACTGGAAAGCTCAATTTTCATACTTGGGTAATCGTTGAGCAACTGAACCAATCGTTGAAGCTCGTTTGTAGATTCCAAACGCAAAGTCGCCTTGTCAAAATCATAGAAGATGTTCTTCAACACAATTTTCGTTCCGACAACCATGTTTTTGAGCGCAACATCTTTGGTTATTTGCTGAAAAGCAGCCGTATCTGGAATATCAAAATTTTCAGAATGGAATGGATACCCTGTTTTCTTTACAGCAATACCGTAATTTTTACCTGCAGGCAAGGATACAAGATACTTTCCAGTTGCGCTATTCGAGGTAAATGTAGCAATGACCTGATTCATCTGATTGTCGATGATTTCAATCTCCGCTTCAAGCGGTTTTCCATTGTTGGCATCCGTAATTACACCCCGCAAAATCGTGAGCTGTGCTTCACGAATAGCCACAGTCGGGGCAACTATGGCTTGTTTTATTGGCGCTACCTTACTAGCGAGTAGGTTGTCTTCATTGGATTGAGCCATTGGCTTCTCTGGCCCTAAGAATGTAATCATGTGTAAATCCTTCTCACCAAATCCATTTGGATTAAACGAGGTGTAAAACGCTCGACGGCCACTGGCAGATACCACAAA
>CAMBMC010000213.1 GCA_945868555.1 Chitinophaga pinensis
TGAAGGATGACAAAAGACAATCGTACTTCTTCGCTCTTTAAGCTTCGAAGTGCAAGGGACATCAAGATATTAAGACCGGAGACCTTATAAATTACGAGTTAAGCGGTACCCCCATCGCTGCGGTCACGAGAGGTACTCGAAGTCACGAATTACTAAATCCAATCTTTTCTTGAAACAAATCATGGATATTCATTGAGATCCTTCCATGAAATAATTCGTTCCTTACTCCTTTCCTGTGTTTCGTCACTGAAATTGATAAGCGAATGTGTTAAGTCATAATTCTCCATCATTGAATCCAAGTAATGCAAAGCATGTATATGTTCAGTTTTTACGGTTAAACTGGCTTTCATTTCAAAGCAATGCAGTGCAATGCCATCTTCAATCAGCAAATCTATTTCGTTTTGATTGGCATCCCGCCAAAAGTAAAAACCATAATTCTTTCCTTTCCCAAAGGATGTTTTCATCAATTCTAGCAGTGCATAATTTTCGAAAACAGCCCCTTTATATGTCGAATGTATCAGTTCATCAGTCGATTTAATGCCCAAAAGATAACACAAAAGCCCGGTGTCGTAAAAATACAATTTTGGTGTTTTTATCAAGCGTTTTGACAAATTGTTGTGCCATGGTGCAAGTGTAAATGCCAGATAACTTGTTTCTAAGATGGATAACCATCGTTGAACAGTCTTACTGTCGACACCAAGTTTTTTAGAGATTTCCAATGCATTAAATAATTGTCCAGCTTGATGCGCCAATAGCATCATGAATTTTCTAAAGAGCTTTAAATCATGAACCTTTAATAAAGTGCGTACATCTCGCTCCACATATGTTTTGATGTATCCTGGGTAAAAATCTCTAGGATCGATATTCATTGAATAAATTCTAGGATATGAACCAGTAATCATTTCTTGATAGACTGTTGTGGTCTGTATTTGTTTGATTTCATGGTGACTTAAAGGCAATAGTTCCGTGATATAGACTCTTCCAGCTAACGTTTGAGCTATTTTTTCAATCAATAAAAAATTTTGTGACCCGCTAATAATGTATTGTCCTGGTTCGTGCGAGTCGTCAACAATTTGCTGAATGTATGAAAACAATTGAGGTACATTTTGAGCCTCGTCTATGATGACATGGCGATCATAAATTTTTAAAAATCCTTGAGGGTCAGCTTCCGCAAATTCTCGATTCTGTGGATTTTCTAAGGAAACATAGCGATAGGTAGGAAAACTCGATTTTGCAAGGGTTGTTTTCCCAGATTGCCGAGGTCCAGTTATTACAATCACTGGATATTTCCCCGCCATCTCAATGTTTTTTTTTGTTGCTATTCTTTGGATCATATGTATGGGCCTTTTATTTATGCAATTTCGGAAAAATATCTATGCAATTTCGGAAAATAATTAAAAATTTTTCGGAATATTTTATCTGTAATTTCGGAATTTAGGCATTTGATCCCCATAAAAAATCCTCCCGTGCATTGACTGTTCGACCCCTACCTCAGCGGACAAGCCGATGGGATCGTGTTTCAAATCATTCTTCTCGTGCAACAAATATTTGACCCCCGCCACGGCGGACATGCCGATGGGGTCGATAATCATTGGGAAATAAAGCAGAAATCCATTTTAAGTCGAAGAGTGGATTCTCCAATGTAAAGAGTATTTTGTCCCAAATTGTGGGTTCGAGACTTCCTTTGGAGCCTCACCCACCAAAGTATGGAAAAAGTCTTAAAGTCTAGAAATATAAAGTTTTAATATCCACTACACTCAATTTGCGAAGCAATCAAATTCTGAATTGCGCAGCATCAAATTAAGTGTTATGAGACATATGGTGGGTTCGAGACTTCCTTTGGAACCTCACCCACCGAAGTATGTTCTAAGTCTTAAAGTCTTAATATCCTATTCTCCTAACTCCTCCAGCGGCAGGATCCGATTGCCTTCGAGGCGAATTCGGCAGAGTTTGAGCGAATTGTCCTTGCGGATGGCGGAGATGTCTAGTTCTCGAGATTTGATCAATTCCATCACTGCGGCGATGTTGGCGGTGACTCCTTGAGAGAAAATCTTGGCGTTGTCCAAGATGTAGTTGAATTCGGCCACGAGTTCTTCGTTTGACTTCGTTTGGCTTCTGTCGTAGAAGAACTCAAAACGCTGTCTCCAATAGGTTTTTGGTGTTTCCATGGTACATAGAAATTAAAAAAGTGAAACAATGCACCACCAAGAAAAAATGAGAGATTCCGCAAATTCGTTTAGGCGCGTGCCTCACATCGTTTTTCCACCGTGCCCTGCGTCGGGTCGGTTGGCATCCACTACAGCGTGGAAGTCTTGATGATGGTTGTATTACGGGAATGGGGGAGAGAATGTAACAGTGGGGCTGAGAATTAAGAATTAAGAATTAAAAATGAAGAATGAAGGATGAATTGAAAATTTGATCACTTCGTGAATTTGTTCCTTTCAGGAATTTGATGCCTGCTTACAGTGGAGTTATGAATTATGAGTTCAAGTCTTAACCTTTTAAAATCCACAACACTCAATTTGCGAAGTAATCAAACATTATATTGCGAGGCATTAAATTTCAGATTTCATGTACCACAGCGCAGCGATCCGTTGTTCAATAGCAAGTCTTTTGTCAATTGTCCTTCAGTCCGCCTTGGTCGCAATAACAGAGTGAGTAAGAGTCCCGAAGTATCGGGACAAGATGCGAGAGCGGGGTCAAATTCAACTTCGAAGTCAGTACACTTTCGTCAGAGTTGAAATCAAGTCCATGTTCTATGTTCTATCAGTCCGCTTCTGCGGACGGTCCTTCGTCCCTCAAAGATGGTACAACAACATCCCCACCGTGAAGTAAATGAACAAGCCTACGATGTCGTTGAGCGTTGTCACGAAGGGACCAGTCGCCAAGGCGGGATCGATCTTGTAGTGGTTGAGGACGAGTGGGATCATAGTGCCGAAGATCGCCGCGAAGATGATCACGCAGAAGAGTGAAATGCTTACCACCATGCCCAAAGTGGCGTTCTCAAAGTAATAGGCGATGCCGTAAATGAAGGCGGATAGAATGAGTCCATTGACCAAAGCAACAAGGGCTTCTTTTAAGAGCTTTTGCAGGATGCTGTCAAACAGACCGTTGTCTTTGGCGAGGGATTGTACCACGATGGCGGAGGACTGAACGCCCACATTTCCACCCATCGCAGTGATCAGCGGAATGAAAAAGGCCAGGGCGGGAACTTGGGTGATTCCGCCTTCGAATTTTGAAATGACTTGCGCACCGACGATACCGCCCAACATGGCGATGAACAACCACGGAATGCGCGCTCGAGTAATTCGCCAGACGCTAAAGGTCGATTCAATCCGCTCGGAGATCCCGGAAGCCAACTGGAAGTCTTTGTCTGCCTCTTCTTTGATGATATCCACAACGTCATCGAGGGTGATGCGGCCAACGAGTTTGTTTTGTAAATCGACTACGGGAATGGAAACCAAGTCGTACTTTTCCATGATCTTAACCACTTCTTCGCTGCTATCGTTGGTCTTCATGTAAATGATGTTCTTCCCTTGGTACAAATCGACAATCTTCGTTTTTGGACTGGCAAAGAGGAGTCGTTTGAGGGACAGTACCCCCACGAGTTTATTCAAATCATCCACCACGTAGATGGTGTATACTTTTTCGACATCTTCAGCCTGTCGGCGCAATTCAACCAAACAGCGGTTAACTGGCCAATCGAGCTTTGCGCGGATGAACTCTTTCTGCATGAGTCCACCGGCCGTGTCTTCGTCGTAGTTGAGGAGGTCAACGATATCTTCCGCGGCTTCATCATCCTCCATTTGCGAGATGACCTCCTGGATTTTCTCTTCGGAGAGTTCACCAAGGATGTCGGCCGCGTCATCGGAGTCGAGGTTTTCGAGCTGATCGGCAATTTCTTTCGAGGAGAGCGATGCCAAGAAGCGATCACGGATATCCTCGTCGAGCTCCATCAATACATCTGCTTGCACTTCTTCTTCCATCTGGAAGTATATGTACTTGGCTTCGTCGTTGTTTAAGCGGTCGAGAATTTCAGCAACATCCGCGTAGTGGAGCTCCAATACGTGTTCACTGATCCACGCAGTATCCCCAGCCGCAATCTTTTCGCGGAGCTTCTCAAGGAATTCTTTGTTTAGTTCGAAACGCATCTCAAATTTTTTGCAAAGATACGGAAAACTGAGGGGAAGGTTGCTTTATTTTTCCACTTGCAAAAATGGTGGGTATGAGGAAGGGTCAAGACTTAATTTTCTGGTGACAAAACTTTCATTTTTATTTTGCTTAAAACGATATGTCGAATTGAGAAAACGAATACTTTTGCTGTATGGAATTGGATGTACCTTCTTTAGAGCTGCCTTTCTTCGCAAACTTGCTGATTCTACTGGTTTTGGCGCGGGTACTAGGGGAGATTTTTGAGCGGTTTAAGCAACCCGCAATGATTGGTGAAATCCTTGCCGGGGTAATCCTCGGGCCAACCTTATTGAATTACATCCATCGGACCGAAGATTTAAAGGTGATTTCCGACCTTGGTGTATTCCTGGTGGTGATCATTGCAGGACTTGAAATCAATTTTGACGATATCCTCAAATCAGTGCGCGGTCGAAGCGTGGTCATTTCGCTTTTGGCATTTTTCTTACCCATCGGTTCTGGTTTTTTAGTCGGACAGGCTTTTGGACAGGATGTCATGTCAACAATCTTTATTGGCTTGTGTGTGGCAATCACGGCGCTGCCAGTGAGTGTGCGTATGTTGATGGATTTAAAGCAGTTGAACAGTCCCATTGGGAAACGGATCATTAGTGTGGCCATCTTTGATGATGTATTGGCCTTGTCTATTTTGGGTGTATTGTTGGCCTTGAAAGATGTAGATAAGACCTACGGAGCAATTACGCAAGCAACAATTTTCTCCTTAATCAAACTGGTCTTGTTTTTAGTGGTGGTGACCA
>CAMBMC010000214.1 GCA_945868555.1 Chitinophaga pinensis
TAGGGCATTCAGCACAAAAATTATGCGATTCAATCTATCCGAAATAAATGAGTTAATTCGTTCAAGAAGGACAATTTACCCTGAACAATTCAGCAGCAGAAAAGTACATCGAGAGCAGATTGAAGTCATCTTGAACAATGCCCTGTGGGCACCAACACATGGAAATACGCAGCCTTGGCGCTTTAAAGTATTTACCGAAGAGGGATTGAACACCCTTTCAGGATTTTTGGGTAAAACATATTTGACCATAACACCCGAAGACAAGCAAAACGACATGAAGCTGGCCAAAATGTTAAAAAGACCATTACTATCTTCTGTGGTGGTTGCTGTTTGCATGGAACGTCAGGCGGAAGAAAAAATTCCCGAAATTGAAGAAATTGAAGCCGTTGCCTGTGCAGTCCAAAACATGCACCTTACATGCACCGCCTATGGACTAGGTGGATTTTGGTCAACGCCAAAACTTATCTATCACCCCTTAACAAATGAATTTCTTGGTCTTGGCGAAAAAGACAAGTGCCTCGGCCTATTCTACATTGGGTATCCAGAAATCGAATGGCCCAAGGCGCACCGCAAACCATTAGAATATATTACCGAATGGATCGTTAAATAGAAACTATTTTAGCAGAATGATCATCCATAGAAATTTTTGTCCCTGCCTTTTCGTTCTGAAGAAAATCTCAGCAATTCTAGTGCTGACGATGCTCATTGTGAACGAAAATTTTCTACAGGCACAAGATGAATTTGATGAAGAACCAGTCAAAAAAGAACGCTTCCCTTCCTACTTCGGTGTTCAAGTGCGCACACTGTTCCCCACTCAATTTATTGGTCAATCCGAACTCACCTTAGGTAAAAATGGATTTTCGACAACACTTCAACAAAGTATAGGGTATTCGTTTGGTGCAACTGTGCGTGCGGGATTAACAAAGCTCCTAGCCTTTGAAACAGGAATCAACTACACGCAGCGCGAATTCAATGTCTCCATGGAAGTTCCCGATTCAAACATTTATGCCACCAATCAGTTGACCTTCATATCGTACGATATTCCCCTCAATGCATTGGTTTATATACAAATGGGGAAACAAATCTACATGAATGCCTCTTTGGGATTTGCCTTAACTTTCAAACCAACAGATGTGGGTATTTTGACCAAGCCAGGAGGATCGAACCTATTTTACCACACTGGACTCGTCATGCGCAAAGCAGGATTTGATATCAATGCAAACATTGGTTTTGAATACCGCACCAAGAAATCTGGGTTTTTCTACATTGGAGGATCAGGAAGGGTTCCACTCGCTCCTCTTTTTCAGCTCATTGCGCAATACAAATATCAAGGCATTAAGACTACCGTATCTGGCAATGTTGACGGCAGCTATCTGTCCATTGATTTGAAATACTTCTTTCCAAACATTCGAAATCGCGGTATCCAATTTACTCACGGACCAATACTTTAACATCCTCTCAGCATGAATCTATCTCTACAAGAACTTATTGATCGTTTGGAACTGCTACCTCACCCGGAAGGTGGGTATTACAAAGAAACTTTTCGTTCGCCAGGAACGACTGCGAAGGGCGATCGAAATTTGATGACCGCCATTTATTTTTTATTGACCTCCGCAAATGTTTCTCGTTTTCATCGCATCATTGGGGATGAGCTTTGGTTTCATCACTCGGGAAGTCCACTTGTTGTGCACACATTAGATGAGAACGGACATACCGAACATTTACTTGGTTCAGACTTTTCAAAAGGTCAAGTCCCTCAACTGTTGGTACCTTCAGGGACTATCTTTGGGTCCGCCATTATCGAACAAGATTCCTATGCTCTTGTGTCTTGCACTGTTGCTCCCGGATTTGATTTTCGAGACTTTGAACTTTTTACAAAAGAAGAATTAATGCCACTATTCCCTGATCATGAAGCGATTATTTCCCGCTTGACTTAAGCAATTCTTCTTCCTGAATCAAAGCAATCCACAAAGTTATTTTTCCGTAGTCCATGCGTGGCCAAATGGGTCTGATTGTGCCGTTAACTGCTGCAATGTTTAAATAATCACCAAAGAACACTTCCTGATTTGGAATAAATGATTCATCTGAGATTCGGTGATCGCTAAATGTCTTTCCTCCATCCCTTGAAACAGAGAGATACACATCTGTTTGATTGTCCTCATAATGGCGTCGGTCGTAGTACACAAAGTAGATATTCCCATTCGATTGGTCCACACTCATCCATGTAAAAAATTGATGTGACGTTGTGGTATCTTGATTGACTTTTCTCGGCTCAGTCCACGACTTCCCGTCATCCTCAGATACTGACAACCAAACATCCGTGTTGTTGTATCCATTTTTTTGATCGCACCAATTCAGGTATAAATTTCCACGGTTCGGACCATTGCTTAAATCACACTGAAGGATTGGAAGCCCATTCGCTCTGTACATCCCTGGAATCGTCATTTCCCATCCACCATGGTGCACATGTAAGATTTGTTCTTCGGCAAGCCAGGTTTTCCCGCGGTCCAATGAACGTTGAAATACAAGTCCCTTCGGACCTGTCCAAGTCACATAAATTTCACCATTGGGTCCAACAGCGGGCACTGCCCCTTCGACCGTATAATCGCCATCTTGACAATCGCCAGCAAATTTTGAAATGCACAGGGGATCGCTCCAAGTTTTTCCTTGATCGGATGATTTTGAGAACATGATGCGGGAAGAATCAAGGGGCTCTCGGGAATCATAGGCATCAAATTGTGTCCAAGTCATGAAAATTTCATTTGTCTGGGGGTCGAGTGCTACCCAATGTTTGTCCTGCGCTTTTGTTCCGTTTGGTTTCGGGAATGAACCTTGATCAAATTTTCCGCTCACCGCAGGTGCAGATTGACAAACGATGCGGTCAATCCAAGATGCTTTTTTATAGTTACTGAGGTGAAAGTAAAAGATTCGACCGGTGGTGTCAAACAGAAGAACTGGATCGCCCCATACCCCATATTTACTCGACATTGAGGAACTTTTCCATGTCATTCCGGCATCCGTAGAATAATAATAGGCATTCATGATGCTGCCAGCCGCCATAATTGAAGGATTCTTGGGGTCAATAGCAATCGCAGGTTCACAGAGACCGCTGATCACATTTGACACCCCTGTATTTTTCAGTTGGACATTTGCAAATTGCGATTGAGCAAAAGATAAAAATGGAATAAATCCGAGTAAAAAGAGGAGTTTCTTCATATTAAATCGCTCTAAACCAGTATTTACGCAACTTCTCACGATCCACCTGAGTGGAACCTTTAAAGGAGAATTGAGGTCGTTCAAACTCCGTCATCACAACAGTTAACTCCAATAGAATTTGGTCACGCGAAATCAATAATTTCATGTTTTCGCCTACCTCCAAGGACGATAAGAACGACTCAAGTGAACTTTGATCTACCCGAAATCCATTGTAGCCAATGATTTCATCGTTCACGCTCAATCCGGCATTTTCTGCTGCCGAACCACTGCGCACCGACCGCACCGACAAGCGGCTACCGTCTTGTTTTAAACCAGCGCCAAACGATGGTGTGGTAATTTTTCGAAAGCCAACATCCACACCTGCAGGACCGAAGTACTTTTCAAACGGAACCATTTCCGTCCCGTACACATAGCGGTTGAAGAAATCGGTCATGTCAAGATCTAAAAACGCAGACAGCTCCGACTGAAACTCTTTGTCAGAAAATCCACGTTTCAATTTTGTGTAATACTTGTCGTACAAGACACGCATGAAATGATCCAAGCATTTCTTGCCGTAGTACTTATCGATAATCATGGCGTCTATTACCGCAGCTAGCATCGCTCCACGGGAATAATAGGTCATTGTTGTGTTTGAACTGTTCTCGTTTGGACGGTAGGCTTTAATCCACGCATCGAAACTTGCATGCGCTACAGGCTGTACCCTCGCTCCCACTGAACCTTCAACATAATTCACTGTAGACTCCAACTTTGATAGGTATTCATTTTCGGTGATATATCCTGCTCTGCGCATCAACAATTCATCATAATAAGAAGTAAAACCTTCCATTACCCACAGCAAGGTCGTATAATTCTCCTCGTCGTAATTAAAAGGTCCTAGTTCAATTGGACGGATGCGCTTCACATTCCACAGATGAGAATATTCATGCGCCACCAAGTTTAAAAAGTCGAGATAAGCCTTGCCCTGGTAGCTCCAACGACTTACGCTCAGCGTGGTCGAATTGCAGTGTTCCAATCCACCTTGTCCATCCACTACATTGTGAATGATGAAGGTGTAATCTTTATTTGGATTTTGACCAAAAACATCCGTAGCGGCCTCCACAATATTTGCCATGTCCTCTTGCAATTCGAAAACCGAATAATTGGCAATGCCATACATCGCTACGGTATGTTTAACACCTGCAGCCATAAATTCAAAAACCTCCTGATTGCCAATTTCAATGGGACAATCGACAAGATGATCGTAATTGTTAAACACAAACTTCTCCGAACCATCTGCCGTAACACCTTCTCCCTTTCTAGGCAAGGCTGTGCTAATGGTTTTAAAATCCGAGAAGGGATAAATTGTCAACTCTCCCGAGCGATCCATGTGCTTATCGACATACATAAACATTCCGCTCCCACTCACATAGCCGTGTGTCAAGTCCAAAAAGCTTGTTCGAACAGACAATTCAAAGGAGTACACCTCATAGGATACTCGAATTTTCTTGGCCTTTCCTGTTTTCAGAACCCACGCATTTTTTGCGTCCTTGTCTAAACGCCATTTCTTTCCTGTTTCATCTGTCGCATAGACCAAATCCACATTGCGAGAAAATTCACGCACCAAATAAGATCCGGGCGCCCAAACTGGCATTTTTATGTGTAATTCAGATTCCTTAAAATCCGATAATTCCATGACTACTTGAAAATAATGATTTTGTGGATTCGGCATCCGCAACTCATAGTGAA
>CAMBMC010000215.1 GCA_945868555.1 Chitinophaga pinensis
TGGATAATTGAAATCCCCGTACTTCGTAATAAGCCGTCCGTTGTGGTAACGCGCAACAGAATAGTTTTCCAAGGACTCTAGCACTTTCGCCCGAGACGAAATCAATAAGCGCGGAAAACCTATTTCTTCAGGTATTTTCTTTGATTTTAATGTGCTGATGAATACTGCTGCATTACCATTCTCGCTTGCAATGCGCTGATGAATGATGTAACTAAATTGCCCTGAGAAATCCTTGATAAAAACGATGCGTGGATCAATTTCAGACGGATCTCCATGTTCTGTAATGAGCTCATTGAATTCGCTGAAATCCGTCTTTTGGGAATCGACGCCTTGAATCAATGAAACTCCAGTGGTATCAAAAAGATAGAACCCCATTTCATAGCGTTCCCAAAAACCATTGAACATACGGCGTTCCAATCCACCTTCAAAGTCCGATAGACCGATATTAAATGGGTTGCTAATCAAGCGCTGAACGATCGGGTCCTTTTCAATGTTATTCGCCATGGCATTGTATTCCACCTCAGTAATGACATCGCGCTCGTTTGCGAGCTGGTTGGCGTACAATTCCCGTTCACCTTTCTCCTTTCGGAAGTTAAATTCAGACAAACTAAAGGCAGTAACTAGTGAAAAAAGCATCAGGTACAAGAGACCAAAAACCAGTTGACTTGACTTCGCTTCACGGTATTCTTGATAGATGAGTAGACTTAAGAAAATCAGCGGAAAAACCGCTGCGAAAAACAAGTGATATCCAAAATTGATTTCGTAAAAGAAATAGGAAATTCCAAGAAAGAAAGAAGTGACGGCTAAGGTCGCTCCGTTATTTCCCAATTTATTGTTGAGTTCGGCACTTGCCTTTGCATAGAGAAAAAAAGCATAAAACAGCACCCCAAGACTCATGATCGCTAGGAATGAAAACACATTCATGGCAAACAAGCGATCTACAATAAGAGGAATCGATGCATTTTCAATAAGCCCCTGATTGAGGTACAAGAGGAAAGCCCACAAGAAGATATTTAAACCATATAGCAGAAATCCTAGCCACTTTCCACGACGCATGGTGTGCATCATTCGACGGATACTCGCCAATAAATATACCAACAGGGCACAATTGACGAGGTATTCGAAGAAGTTCGGGAACCATTCATTTGAACCATAGACACTAGGATCCAAGCCCGCTGTGTCATGCATGAATCCAAACCAAAGTCCTTTCAATGAGGCAATGCGCAAGGAAATCAATAAAAGTGGCAATGCAATTCGCAGCGCATAATGTGCCTTTCTCTGAACTTGATACACGACATACAACCACAAGCAGATACTCGCAAGAAGGAGCAGCATCAAGACAATGGATTCATTTTCAGTTGCAGGTTGATACTCATTTGGAACAAGCGAAAAAAGAAACTTTTTATCTGATGAGTAAATAGAACTTGAACGTTCTTGTTCCAATGAAATGGATGCATTGATTGGTGTGCTCAGAGCTTCAACAAAAGTGTTTTCGAGGTCAGCATTTTGGTATGAATAGTCGTGCTGAATAAGAAATGAACCACACACCACATAATCATCTACCGTTGCAGTTTTAGCGAAATACCACCCGTTCTGAAGATGAATAATCCCCTCACCGGGAAAGTGAAGATCCACAAAGCGATGAATAGGGAGTTGGTTTGTATTCCAATATACAAGTGAATCCTTGTGGTAGATGTGCAAATCGAAAGATGATTCGTTGGACAATTGCCCCCAGCCTTTCCATTCACCATTTTTCTGAATGTCCTGCCGCTGAATGTCCACAAACCGGTTGAGGCGCATTTCCAAAGATTCAAAACGCTCCTGAAAAGAGGCTATACTTCGCTTATTGTCCGCATTAAAGACGATGCCAAAGGCAATCCCAAAAATGAGTGTCGCAAGAACTGCGAACGAGGTATGGCGGTATTTATAGAGTTTCTTTCTCAGCATATATTGGCTGCTGCAAAACGCATGTTCAGTTCGTACATCAAACGGTCAAACTCATCGTCCATTTGATTCATATTGTGAAAGCGAAAATCTGAGTCGGCTTCATAGGGTTGCAGGTATTTTCTGAAGCAAGGCAAGACGTGATTTTCCCATTGATAGATAATGGCTTCACGCGAATATCCTCTTGTCTCTTGATCGCGGTACAAGCGTCGGTCGAGCTGAACCATGGGGTCGACTTCCATAAAGATTGAAAAATCAATCAGCTCATTTACATCTGCATAATGCAATAAAAACAAGCCTTCAATGATAATGATCGGCGAAGGATGTATGGTAATCAGGACATTTTTATCGGGCGGTGAGTTGAAATGGTATTCCTTCACTTCAATCGGTTTTCCAGAGGCCAGTTCCCGCAAATCAGCCACCAATCGCTCGCGATCCAAGGCTGTAGGCAAATCAAAATTTACCTCGCCATTTTCGTCTTTTTCCTGGAGCTCAATAGGCCGGTAATAGTTGTCCATCGAAAAAATAGATGGATTCAAGTGCGCCAACTTCTCCGACAATCGTTTCAACAATGTCGTTTTCCCCGAACCACTACCTCCACATATACCGATGATCATTTTTTTGAATTATTTTGTGTTTCTACCTTTGAAAAAGACACAAGACCGCTGCCCTTAAAGACTTAATCATTCTTCGTAACTAAAAAGACATAAGACCCGCTGCGCTGTAAGACATAAGACCGCTGCGCTTAAAGACTTAATCATTCTTCGTAACTTCTTGTTTTTACCACCAACTTCGTAACTCATAACCCGTAACTCATAACTCGTAACTCGTAACTCGTAACTCGTAATTAGTAATTAGTAATTAGTAACTATCCGTTTGGTAAGTCAAAGATAACGCAAATCATCTATTTATTCTTCTTCGCGACAAAACAGACCCGGAAATAAACTAATTTCTAAATTGCGAATGGCTCTGACAGTTTTCTTTTGTATTTTAGTCACGCTGAAACTGAACAAGACCAAAACAATGCTGTTTATGCTTTCAAAGAAACACATGAAGAATCGAATTTACCCTGCTTTAGCCCTTTTGATTGGCTTACTATTTTTCACTTCGGCCTACTTGTCGAACGACCCAAAACCATTGAAAATTGGGAAAGCTGCACCTTTACAATCTGAAAAGATGCGTAACGTCGACGGCACTGAACTTAGTTTGACTGATGTCAAGCAAGAAAAAGGCTTGTTGGTTGTTTTTTCGTGCAACACTTGTCCTTTTGTGATCGGAAATGAGCACTTTGCAGGTTGGGAAAAACAATACAACACCATTCACACCCTTGCCAAAGAAAGCAAAATCGGGATGGTGTTGGTCAACTCGAACGAAGGAAAACGCGACAAAGATGATGCCTTTGATGCCATGGTGGAACATTCAAAATCCTTGGGATATACCATGCCTTATCTACTCGACCGCAATTCGAAATTGGCGGATGCCTTTGGCGCGAAAACAACGCCTCATGTATACTTATTCAATGCCGACATGAAAATGGTTTATGCCGGAAGCATAGACAATACATGGGATTCAAAACGCACGGAAGATATTCCTTACTTGATGAAAGCATTGACCGAGTTATCAGCCGACACGAAAATTTCTTTGAACCAAACACCGCCACGCGGCTGTGGAATCAAACGAGTAAAAGCACCAGAAGCGCATTAAACGATTTTAAACTAAACCATGAAAAAACAACTACTTCTCTTATCGATGATCCTATTGGGCAGCCTCTCCTACGCTCAACAAGGTGATGGTGGCCGTCCAAAAGGATACAAGGCGACTACTGATTTAAAAACAATTGAGCACCGCACTTTTGCAACGCCAGACATTGAGTCA
This sequence comes from Chitinophaga pinensis, assembly GCA_945868555.1. GTDB lineage: Bacteria > Bacteroidota > Bacteroidia > Flavobacteriales_D > Crocinitomicaceae > M0103. The sequence goes on from CAMBMC010000215.1 coordinate 3,820, forward strand.
CTGCGGGCAGAAGACCTCGTGAACGATGCCGCTGCAACAGGACCTTGGCGCTTTGGCTACAACCATACAACAAATCTTAATCTGACAAATTCTGGGACTTGGACCAACTTTGCCAATGGCGATAAAATCTGGCGCATCGTTTTGACATGTGAAAATGCTTTGACCGTTAACTTGACCTTCGACAACATCACCTTGCCAGAAGGAAATGAACTGTATGTGTACAACCCCGAGAAAGATTTTATCCTTGGAAAATTTACGGCGTACCATCTTTATGAAGGTCAACTGGGTACTGAATTGGTACCAGGAAATACCGCAATCGTGGAATATTACATCCCTGCGAGAAACGCTTCTGAAGTTTCAACATTGAACATTAACACGGTAACTCACGGGTACAGAACAACAGGAGAATTTATCGAGAAGGCTTTTGGTAGTTCTGGCTCATGTAACCTGAATGTCAACTGTCCAGAAGGAGCTGCTTGGACCAATGAACGCAATTCTGCAGTAATGCTCGTTTCAGGAAGCAGTGGATTTTGTTCAGGAGCTTTAATCAACAACACCTTGAATGATGGAAAACCATACGTATTGACGGCTGACCACTGTTACAGCAACCCAGCGACTTGGATTTTCAGATTCAATTGGCAAGGTGCAGGATGCAACAACCCTGCGTCATCGCCAACATTTCAATCGCTATCAGGCGGAGCATTGAGATCACGCGGTACAGCTTCTGACTTTTGTCTTGTAGAAATTACAGGTGGATTAGTCGCCAATACAGTGCCAGCTGCTTATAACCCTTACTTTTCTGGTTGGGACAACACCGGTGCGACTCCTCAGTCTGGGGTTGGTATTCACCATCCTTCAGGGGATATCAAGAAAATCTCCTTTGAGAATCAGCCATTGATTTCTACATCGTTCGGAGGATCTCCAGCAAACAGCCACTGGGGTGTTACAGATTGGGACCTTGGCGTAACCGAAGGAGGTTCATCAGGATCACCTTTGTATGACCAAAATCACCGAATCATTGGACAGCTGCATGGTGGTGCATCTGCTTGCGGTGGAGCAGTGCTTTCAGATGAGTACGGTAAGGTATCGGTGTCATG
>CAMBMC010000216.1 GCA_945868555.1 Chitinophaga pinensis
AAATTAGACATTATTTGACGTTGCAAATTTAGAAGAATCGATACATTCAATGACAGTTTTATGACAATTTTCGAGTTCGACTGTTTAATTTAAAATGATTCTAAATAAGGCCTTTTTTAAGCTTACACAACATTCACCTAAAAACCTCGTATCACTGGCTTAATTTTCTTCGTACTTTGGAACAAATTGTTACTTTTGAAAAGTTTTATGAAACAGTATTTTCTCATTTTCGCCGCATTCTATATTTGTTCTTTGGAAGCCTTGGCTCAGGGGGGTGAGGTAAACATCATTAAAGATGCACGCATTGATGCCATGGTGAGAAAGCAAGGCGCTCCGATTCCTCCGGCCAATGCACCCCAGATGGTCGGGTACCGTGTTCAACTTTTCTTTGATTCCGACAAGAAATTGGTTGATGAAGCACGCAGCAAGTTTCTCGCTCAATTTCCAAAAGTGGATACGTACATTGTCTTTACGGGACCGAACTTCGTATTGAAGGCAGGCGATTTTCGCTCGCTTTTAGAGGCCGAGCGCGTTCGGGAAACATTGCTACGCGAATTCCCAATAAGTTTTGTGATCAAAGAGCTTATCAATCTGCCGCGTATTGATCAAGAGTAATGCCGAACACATGGATCAATCATTTGGTAAGGAATATAAACTGTGCAGTAAAAAACTGATTGATTCCCTCTTTGCTGAAGGAAAATCTGTGAAAGCATTTCCATTTACGCTCTTCTTCCTCGTTCATGAAAATTCAGAAAATGTGCCTTTTCAATTGGTGATTTCTGCTCCGAAAAGAATAAATCGCCATGCACATGTTAGAAATCGCATCAAGCGCATTGTTCGCGAAACGATTCGAAAGAATAAATTTATCTTAGAGGACTTTTTAAAAGAAACAAACCAACAGATTGCTCTCTTTCTGGTGTATACAAGCAAGGAAGAATTAACGACAGACCAATTGGACACGAAATCAAAAAAGCTATTCACCCAACTCATTGAAAAATTACAAAATGATCATTAATTCTCTTTTCCGTCAACTGTTTGCCCTTGTAGTGGCTTGCATTCTTTCCGTTCAAGTTTTTGCTCAATCGAATGGCTTCGAAGTCATTAAGAACATGGAGTTGATGGATCAAATCTATCAGCAGCTGGAAATGTATTATGTGGATGAGCCACAAGTTGGAAAATTGGGTAAAACGGCGATTGATGCGATGCTGAAGGAACTTGATCCTTATACTGTGTATTACCACGAATCAAACATCGAGGACTATCGACTCATGACCACAGGTCAATACGGTGGAATTGGTGCACTCATTCGCAAGATTGGAGACTACACCTTTATCGCTGAACCTTATGAAGGAAATCCCGCACAAAAAGCTGGACTTCAAGCTGGGGATAAGATTATTTCTGTGGATGGGAAAGACATGTTTAAAAAAGAATCGGATGATGTCTCAAGTGCATTGAAGGGTCCAAAAGGAACGACCATTGTCATTGAAGTGGAACGCGAAAATGAAGGAAAAAGTAAAATCTCCGTGACACGCGATGAAATTAAACTTCCAGACGTCCCCTACTCAGGCATGGTCAATGGCACAGTTGGCTATATCAAGTTGAACAGTTTCACACAAACAGCGGCATCTGATGTGCGTGCTGCGTTTCTTGAGTTAAAATCACAAGGGATGAAAGAGGTGATCCTAGATCTTCGCGGCAACGGCGGTGGATTGCTCATTGAAGCAGTTAAAATCGTAAACATGTTTGTGAAAAAAGGCGAAACCATTGTCACAACGAAGGGTCGTGTGGCCGAAGAAAATCGCGTTTACACGACACTTGATTCCCCACTTGACACGGAAATCCCACTCACGGTATTGATTGATGAGGGTTCGGCTTCTGCCAGTGAAATTGTGGCAGGAAGCATTCAAGACCTCGATCGCGGCGTTGTGATTGGTGAAACATCCTACGGAAAAGGCCTTGTGCAACGGACCTATGACTTGAAATATGGATCAAAAGTGAAGTTGACCATCGCCAAATACTACACCCCTTCTGGTCGCTGTGTGCAACGCTTGGAATATTACGAAAAAGAAGATGGACAGCGTCCGAAAGAAATCGCAGATTCACTACTTAAAGTGTTCAAAACAAAGAATGGGCGCGACGTCATCGACGGTAGAGGCATTGAGCCCGATGTAAAGGTAGAATTGGAAAATCTCAGCCGTTTGACGGCCACTATTTATTCCAACAATTTGATTTTTAACTATGCCACGCGCTATCACATTGCCCATACAAGCATCGCGGAGGCTGGTAAATTTGCCTTGACAGATGCAGAATACGACGAATTTAAAAAATACGTGTTGTCCGAGGAGTTCACTTATTCCACCGCCTCTGAAGAGATGCTCAAGAAAATGAAGGAGACCGCTGAAAAAGAAGGCTTTTATGAAGATTCCAAAGCCGAGTACGAAGCCTTGATGGCGCGTGTTGTTCCATCCAAAGAACGCGATCTTGAAAAATTCCGAAGCGAAATTAAATACTTGCTTGAGAATGAGATTATTTCAAGATACTACTACCAAAAAGGCCGTGCAATGGACGCTTTTCGAAATGACTTATATGTTGAAAAGGCCTTAGAAATTTTAAAGAGCCGTAGCACCTACAATACTATTCTGGGAATTTAATCGTTTCACCACCGGAACTAACTGAATTTAACGATGGCATTGCTCCGTTCCGGATCTTCATTTCACACAAACTCCCATTTCTTTGGGGCCATCGTTTTGGCGATTGGAATTCCTTGCAGCACGGTGCTGATGTCCATTGGCACGATGATTCTAGCTTTGGCTTTCCTGCTCGAGTTGAACTGGAAAGAAAAATGGGAACATTTGCGCTTGAACACAAAGTTGAGTTTACCCTCCCAGAAGATGGTTAGTGGCAATGTGTTGATTCATCTGTGTCTTGCGTTTTTTGCCCTTCATATTGTTGGGCTTTCCTACTCTCACGACTGGGACTATGCCTTGAATGACATCAGAGTGAAATTGCCGCTCTTGGTACTTCCTCTTGTCTTGGGCGCACGACCGGCCTTCGATCAGAAAAAGTTGCACATTCTCCTGTTGCTCTATGTGCTCACCTTATTGGTAACGTCAGCCATTAATTTCCTGTCGTACCAGCACCTTATTGGTCATCGCACCTATGACGATATCCGAGGCATGTCGCAGTTTGGTTCACACATACGCTATGGCATACAAATCGGCTTTGCTGCAGGTTTATCGTTCTACTTCATCCGCATTTTTTCGAAAAAATGGATCCTTTTCTGGATACTGCTGATTCTCTGGTTTGCATTTTACACCTATTACAGTCAAATTCTTTCTGGGGCTTTGGCCTTGCTCCTCGCGATAAGTATGATGGCCTTCGAGTTTTTACGCCAACGCAGCAGAAAATTGGCCATGTTCTCAGCTGCCCTTTTGCTTGCGCTCATTCTATTTCCGATCATCTACATTCTCACTCCTGTGAAGCAAACGCAATACTCACTTGACAAATTGGATAAACTCACGGCCCAAGGCAATCCTTATGTGCACGACTTGCGAACCGATATGTTTGCGGAAGGCAAAGCAATTTTTGTTTATATCTGCGAAAAGGAACTCAGAAGTTCTTGGAATTCACGTTCCAAACTCAGCTACGACAGCCTCGACATCAAAGGGTTTCCGGTGAAATTTACGCTCATGCGCTACCTCACGTCTATGGATTTACGCAAAGATGCTGAAGGTGTTTCGAAGTTGTCGCATGCAGATCTTCGGGCTATTGAACAAGGTGTAGCCAGCACTGCAGAATCAAAGTCAGGTTTGCTTGGACGCATTGAAGGCATTCGTTACCAACTGCATCATCCTGGGGAAGCCAATGGACACTCCCTTTGGCAGCGGATTGAATATTGGAAAACGGGATTCCGAATCCTAAATAAGCACCTATTGATCGGCGTAGGAACGGGAGATGTACAACATGCCTTTGACCAGCAATACGAAAGTGATCAATCGAAACTCTTGCCTGAAAATCGACACCGCGCACACAATTCCTACCTCACGGCTTGGATCAGTTTCGGTGTTGTTGGATTCTTGCTTTTCCTTTGGATGATTGTAAGGTTTTTACGCATTCAATGGCGCGCGCACTACTTTCCAGGGTTTGTATTTATTCTGATCAGTATCGTGACATTTTTGATTGAAGACAGTCTAGAAACGCAGATGGGAGTTACCTTCTTTGCCTACTTCTTTGCGCTCTTTATGATTCCACCGCAGGAACGAGATCCTTCGCGTCCTGATCCATCCGCTTAAATGCCCATTTCAGCATAAACGGAGTAGTGAGAGTGGTCACCAATCCCATCACCACGAGCATCGAGAAGATTTCTACATTGATCAGTCCGGCTCGGAACGCGATATTGGCAATCACCAATTCCATAATTCCTCGCGCATTCAAACCAAAGCCTAAGGTCACCGCTTGACGGTGATTCAATCGAGCAAAACGTCCGCCCAAATATCCACCAATGATCTTCGATGCAAAAGAAACAGCGATGATCGATCCGAGTAGCCAGTAATTCGTGATTGAACCAAACTTGAATTCAAGACCAATTCCCGCAAAGAAAATCGGCGCCAAGAAGCCCATCGCCATGCTGTTGGTGGTTTTGTGAAAGGTTTCTATATTTTTTTCTCCCACCAAATCTTTGCTCAGCAACATCGACGCGAAAAAGGCGCCAATGATAAAGTGTAAGCCAATGGACTCTGTTAATGTGGAGAATATAAGGATGAACACGAAGAAAATCGCAAACAAGGACTCTTTACCCCGCAAGACCAAGAGCAATCTGTTGAGTTGTGACTCAATGAAATTTTCCCGCTTTGCAAAGCTTTTGATGATGCGATACACAATGGTCACCACCACTAAAAACAAGACCAG
>CAMBMC010000217.1 GCA_945868555.1 Chitinophaga pinensis
TGACCTAAGATGAGGGGCTCTCTAATTGCTGCTTCCTTATGCATTACAACAGATTTTTATCAATTAATGATGTTTCTTTTTATTCCCGTGACCTTTCGCTGCATGGTGTCCTTCCGCAACTTGCAAAGCATCCAACACATCGTTTTTCTCATTGCGTACTTTCACTTTGTACCAGATATTCGGACGAACACCTACTTCTTCAAGTGCTTGGTATGAACGTTTGTCTTCAGCACTTGAACGTACCATAGATTTCAAGTCATTCCAGTCACCCACAGTGATTGCGTTTGTAGGACAAGCATCCACACATGCAGAAGCGAAATCACCATCCATCACTGGACGAGACTCCTTCTTCGCCACGAGTTTACCTGCTTGAATGCGTTGAACACAGAATGAACATTTCTCCATGACACCGCGTGTACGAACAGTAACATCTGGATTCAAGACCATTCTACCTAGGTCATCCTGTGCGGGATTCACTTCAGTAAATTTCTTGTATGATGGGTAATTGAACCAGTTGAAGCGACGCACTTTGTACGGACAGTTGTTCGCACAGTAACGTGTACCGATACAACGGTTGTAAGTCATTTGGTTCAATCCTTCATTGCTATGTGTCGTTGCTGCCACAGGACAAACCGTCTCACAAGGAGCGTGGTTACAGTGGTGACACAACATTGGCATGTGAACAACCTTTGGATTCAAGGCTGCAATTTCTGCCTCATCAAAGCTAAAGGTCTCTGCATCCTTACGTGTTCCAACTGCTGCTTCTTCGTCTGATGCAAAATAGCGGTCAATACGCAACCAGTGCATTTCACGGCCTCTTCTTACTTCATCTTTTCCTACAACAGGAACGTTATTTTCTGATTGACAAGCGATCAAGCAAGAACCACAACCAATACAGGATGAAAGGTCGATTGTCATTCCCCAACGGTGTCCAATTTTTTCTACCGGATGTTCATCCCAAAGGTCAAATTCGCTAATCGGACGTTCAACGTGGTTACCATCCTTATCCAGCTTTTTAAGCATGTGCGCAGGATTGTATGCTTCCTTGTCCTTGTTTGTAAATGTATCTAATGTTGTTTCACGAACAATTGAAAAACGTCCCATCACCGTGTGGTGAATTTGTGTCGCTGCAATGCTGTATGTTCCTTGTGCTTTCTTAATCGAACCAGAAACTTCATACGCCATTGTTCCATTTTCATTTTGAACGAAACGGAAGACATTGGCGCCGATTGGAATCAATTTTCCATCTTCAGATGCTGCGTAACCACCATATTCTTTTGTTTGGAAGGCCGCTTTACCGATTTCTTCTCCGTTTTCGCCACGACCATATCCAAGTGCGATACCTACAGTACCTGGCGCTTGTCCTGGAAGAGGATAAACTGGCAATGTCACAGATACACCTCCAACAGTTACTGTTGCTTGGTTCAATCCGTGCTCTTGATCGAATGTAGTTACGTAACCACCTTTCTCCATTTCAGATGGATTCATGGTGATGTAGTTGTCCCAAGTTACTTTCGTCATTGGATCTGGCAACTCTTGCAACCAGGGGTTGTTTGCTTGAGTACCAATTCCGATCCCTGTTTTTTGATACAAGGAGATCTCCAATCCTGATGCAGTTGGAACAGCTCCAATAGGCGCATCCGCAAAAACCAATGGTACCGCATCAGCTGCTTGAGGTGCAGTTACACAGCTATTGTGCACTGCCATATTCCAGAAATTGGTCAAATCCGCCACACCTTCAGCTGATGTCAAAAGTGGTGAAGTCTGCCAAGTCGAACGAATAAACTCGTGTGCTGTTTTTGAATCTTTTCCACTACGTGAAGCTTTCCCCGCCCAAACTAACATTGTTTCCAACGCCGAAGCTGTGTTGAACAAAGGACGAATTGTTGGTTGCGCTACAGCGAAGTGAGATGTCGTAGGGTTATAGTCAGCCCAAGATTCCAATGCGTGGTGATCTGGAGCGCTGTACTTACAATGAACCGCTGTTTCGTCTGCATGAGAAGCAAATGAAACAGATAGTTTCACCTTGTTTTTCAATGCTTCACCAAATGCTTTTCCATTTGATAAGGTATACACTGGATTAACACCTAAGAAAAGAACAACATCAGAAGCTATACCTCCAATGACATCTTTCACAAAAGCATTCATCTTCGCATCTTCCGATTTAAACAAGTTCACCTTTTCATTTAGGTCAATTGTTACACCGTAAGCACCGAGTTTATTATTCAATTTATTTGCAAGAAGCTGTACCGTTTTATTGTTAGATCCAGCTACAACGATTGATTCTCCTCTCGAAGATTTCAATGCTTTAACCGCCGCATCAGCAATTTTCGCCGCATCTGCAGATAGTGTTGTTGATACTCCCGTTGACACATTGAATGCCTTCAAGATGTAAGCCAATACATTTGCTTGTTCAGACGGCTTAATCATTCCACGGTAATCCGCGTTAGATCCAGTCACTGACATGTTGGATTCAAATTGGAAGTGCTTAGACATCCAATCCCCATCAGGATTTCTTCGCGTACCGTATTGCGTAGCGAATGATGTTGGCATCAACCATGTTGACAAGAAATCAGCGCCAACACTAACGATTGTTTTCGCTTTCGCGAAGTCGTACGAAGGAATGATTTCAGCTCCAAAGTTATCTTTATTTGCCAAGCGCATTCCAGCATAAGAAACTGCGTCGTATTGGATGTGGTTTAATTTTCCATTTTCAGGAGTTGCTCCAATCGCCACTGCCAATTGATCAACTGCAACTTTAAATGAAGGACTGATAATCGTATTTGTAACGATTGTCACTTTCTTTGCCGACTTCAATCCAGCCATTACAGCAGAATCCAACTGTTTCCATGTTGTTTCTGAACCGCTGTACATTGGCCCTTGAAGACGAGCACTATCATACAAACCAAGAACTGAGGCAATAATTTGAGCGTTTGTTCCTCCGTTTGTTATTCCAAAGTCTTTGTTTCCTTTGATATAGATCGGACGACCTTCACGCGTTTTAACGAGGATGCTTGCGTACGATTGACCATCATAATAGGTAGACGCATACCATGTTGGCATACCTGGTGTCACATCTTCCGGCTTGTTTACGTAAGGAATTACCTTAGTTACTGGTGCCTCACATGCAGCTACCGTTGCTGCCGCTACACTAAAGCCCAGAAATTTAAGGAAGTCGCGACGTGCTGTAGAAGTCTCTTTCAGATTCTCATCCGACAGAAAATCTTCCACGGACATTTGTGAAGGAAACTCTTGTTCTTTCGACTTGAGGAACTCGGGGGTCTCTTTCAACTCTTCAAGACCTTTCCAATATTTTCTTGTCATTCCCATATGATTTTCGACTACTTCGATTCGTTAATTAATAGTGGCATTTAGCACATTCCCAACCACCAAGTTCACTTACGGATACAATTCCATCCTCCAAATACTGGCCATAAAGCGCTTTCGCCTTTTTGTTTTGCAGCAATCTTCTGTGGATTTCATCATAGTACCCATCTTTCTTTGTATCCAATGCACCTAAAGAAATTTCTTTCTTGGAGTGACACTCGATACACCATCCCATGGTCATGGTAGGTTTTGTCAATGGAATATTTCCTTCGATTTTGTTGAGTTCAGAAACAGGTTGAACTTTAACCGCTTCAGCTTGCTTGGTCATGTCACCGTGACACTGCTTACAATCTACACCTCCAATAACAACGTGTTGTGAGTGGTTGAAGTAAACGTGATCAGGAAGAACGTGTACCTTATTCCAAATAATAGGCTTCACCTTGCCGATGTATTTTCCAGCACCGCTTGGATCCCATCCTGCCGCATCATATATTTTCGCAATTTGTACTTGTTGATCTGCAGTGCGGCCATTCACCTGTTTGTGACAGTTCATACACACGTTAACTGAAGGAATTCCTGCAGATTTCGATTTCGTCACTGAGCTGTGGCAGTACTTACAGTCAATTCCATTCACACCTGTATGGATGGCGTGTGGGAAAACAATCGGTTGTGACGGTTGGTAATTCTCGATTACGCCAATTTGATACAAACTCAAGAAAAGAGAAACAATGATACTGATCACAATGACCAAAGAACCAAGTCCGACATACAAGCGGTATTTCCAAGCCCATGTTTTGAACTCTTCACCGTAAGTCATTCCTTCTTTCACATCTTCACCGTCTGCATCTGATGACGCAATATTCAATTGGCGACGAACACCTCCAACAGCAAGAATAATTGTGAAGAAAATCACACCTAGAATGATCCAAATCCATCCAAACCCTTCTTCTTCAGCTGCTGCTTCATCCATTGGGGCCTCACCGTCGACACCTGGAGCGCCACCACCTGCTGGAGCAGCTCCTGGCTCTGGTTGAGCATCTACCCAATCCAAAATTGCATTGATGTCCTCCTTCTTCAATTCCGGGAAGGCGCTCATCGCTGTTGGGGACCATGTAGATACTGTTTGCGCATACGGATCACTCGCCGCTGCTGCTTGCCAGTTGTTCACCCACTGATAGATAGAACCTTCTTTTGCTCCACCATCTATCCATTTCTGACGTGCCCCGAAAAGCTTTGGTCCAGTGCCGTTTTTGTGGGGTTGGTGACAACTCGAGCACTTCGCTTTAAAGAGTGCTTCACCCTGTGCGTGTGATGTAAAACTTCCCGCTGCAAATACTAGCGCAAGAGTACCAAAACACCAATTTTTTAAATTTCTAAACATCTGACTAATAGATATTTTAGTGTAAAAACGTTCGTCTAAGGCCAAATTAGACATTATTTGACGTTGCAAATTTAGAAGAATCGATACATTCAATGACAGTTTTATGACAATTTTCGAGTTCGACTGTTTAATTTAAAATGATTCTAAATAAGGCCTTTTTTAAGCTTACACAACATTCACCTAAAAACCTCG
>CAMBMC010000218.1 GCA_945868555.1 Chitinophaga pinensis
GTTTTTATGGACCAGCTAAAACCAAAAACGAGTGGTCAAATGTTTAATAATCTATTGGAATCGAAGGATCTTCAGTGTGTTTTAAATAGTACAAATCCTTTTAATTTTTGCTCAACTTCTTCCTGTTTGTACATTGTTGATGATTTCAATGTTCAACATGCAAACAAAAATCTTATTTTTACATCGTTTACTGATTTGAACAATCGCATTTTTACCTTTGAATCATTGAACAAAACACTGCTTAATTAAACCGTATACCTATGAGAAAAAGTATTGCATTAATCGTGATTCTGATGTTTTCATTTCTTTCCCAAGCGCAGGAAAGTTGTTTTACTAAACTGGAGCAAGCATTCATTAAGCGTGGAGCATATCCTGTTGGTGATGACAACCACAACAATGTGATTCTGAGTTTCTTCAATAGTGATGGATCATCAACGTGTGTAACAGGTCGTGTGCGTGTGGAAAACGGAAGAATTGTTCACATTGCGGTTTACTATGATGATGGAACGTATGGCCCATTCGAAAAGCCATTTTCAAATGATAAAAAGAATACACCAACCATTGCAAATGGAATTTCTGAGATGATTTACACTTCAGACAATGAAAAATTTAAAGTGGTGTTTATTGAGAAGTTAAAGCCGAAACAAAAGGCACTCAAGGAATACGAACTTCCAACAGATCTTTAAGAAAATAGGTCCCGGTTTATACTGGGATTTTTTTTGTCATGGCTATGAAGAATTTTCAGGGAAAAGTCGTTTGGATTACTGGAGCCTCCTCAGGCATTGGTGCTGAATTGTCTAAACAATGCGCAGAGGCAGGCGCTATTGTCGTCTTGTCCGGAAGAAATCAAAACAGTCTTGAACTGGTGAAACAAAAACTTTTGCACCCAGAATCTCATTTGATTGTGCCGCTCGATTTGGAACATGCTGACAATTTTAAGGAATTGGCTGCTTCGCTTATTGAGCAAGTAAATCGAATAGATGTCCTGATCAATAACGGTGGGATTAGCCAGCGGGGAACAGCATTTGAGACAGATGAGTCCGTAGACCGCAGGATCATGGAGGTCAATTATTTTGGAAATATCGCCTTGTCAAAAGCTGTTTTGCCCTACATGCGAAATCAAGGTGGTGGACATATCGTAGTCTTATCAAGCATAGCAGGAAAATTCGGATTTTTCCTTCGCTCAGCCTATAGCGCCTCGAAACATGCGCTTCATGGGTTTTATGAAAGTTTAATGCTCGAGGAGGAACAAAACGGGATCGAGGTGACTATTGCCTGTCCGGGAAAAATTAATACGAATATTTCCGTGAATGCCTTGAATTCAGACGGTGAGAGTCATGGTGTGATGGATCACAATCAAGAAACGGGGATGTCTGCTGAAGAATGCGCACGCATCATGTTGCATGCTGTCTTGAAAGGAAAGAAGGAGGTGCTCATTGGAAACAAGGAAGTTAAGGCTGTGACGCTGAAACGTTTTTTGCCAGGACTCTTTTGGAAAATTATTCGCAAACAATCCGCAACGTGAGAATTTCACTCATATAAATTATTCTTCACCGCCCAAATTAGACTTAATTCCTATAGATGTCTATGAAATGTGCATTTTTCCTTTCTTTTTTCTTGCTTTTCGTTTCATGCCGAGTGAACATCCCAACGGCAATTCTTGGTTCGGCGAGGAGTAAATCCTTTCAAATCTCTGCAGGCAACATTCAAGTGCCTCATGAGCGAACCCTTCTTTGGAATGACACCAGTGAATTCGCGGATAGCGTGATTCGAGAATGGGCGGATATGCCAATGGCAGATTGGGAAAACGATGGGAAAACTGCGGCTCCACGCATCCTCCTTGCTCGATTGCACGCGAACAAGGATATTCCAGAAACCAACAAATGCATTCAATCACTTGTCCCTAGGGGAGTTACGGGCTCAAAATGGTGGCTTAATCCAAAAGGTGATTATGACTTTACTTTGACCACTTTAACCACAATTCTTTTTCTTTTTGGCGAAAAACCCGAGATTCTCTATCCGGAAACCATGGACCACTTGGTGAATGTCTTACTGACGGATTCTGGGGATAAATTCCGTAAGCACGTACCTCATACTTTGGGTTTGATTATCGACACGGAAAATCATATCCTCATGACCGAAGGTTCCCGCTATTTAAAGAATCAATGGCTGGCCTTGCATGGCGATACATCCCCACAGTTCAATAATGAGCAAAATGGAATGGAGCTCCGCCTGCACTCTTTCTTAAACGGATTGACGACTATGGGGCTTTATGAGTTTAATTCCTTGCCTTACATAGGATACACGATTGCGGCCTTGCTTAATTTGGAAGCATTTGGATCTGAACAGATTCGAACAGATGCCCGAAATGTCCTTGATTACATGAATTGGTGCTATGCCCTCGGAAGTCTCGAACTCAATCATTTTCCTCCCATGCGCAGACGTTATGAAAAAGCAGGAGTAAGGGATTTTTCAAACAATTACCACACGGCATTTATGACGACATGGCTTCATTTTTTTAAGGACACCTTGCCACTTCCAAATCGAGTACTAAATCATGCACATACTTTTGTAGCGTCTTGCATGCCCTACAGACCTGCTGATGAAGTGGTAAAATGGCAATTCGACAAAGGCAATGGTTACTTTGTGCAGTTTGGACATGGTCCTGGTGCAACGCCGGAAATCTATACTGCAGGGAAAAATTATCTGTTGTCAGCGGGTGGATCAAATCGAGGTGAAAGCTCACATATCGTTCCTCGACCAATTTGTTTATTCCTCAAGGATGGAGCAGATGAAGTAGAAGAAACAGTGCATCTATATGGCCCAACGGAAGATTACATGAAGTGGAACAATACAGGTGTTTTTCAGAATTTAGCCGTTGCGGCTGGTCCGGTGCACATTCCTGAAAATCTGCATCCTCTTTCTGTAAATGGGAATTGGGCGTCTTATTTGCTTCAGGATTCTATTACCTTGATTGTATATTCTTCTGAGGATTTCGGGTTGTTCCTTGTTGAAGAAAATGTGGAGACGAAAGCGTATTTTGAATCAATAATGAAGTTGAATCCCGATGAATTGAAGCTGACCTCATCATTCGTATCTCACAATCAACAAGTTATTCAATACAATGTCCATGCACCTCACCGGCTATGGGTAATTCAATCTGAAAATGGTGTTGAAGTGAACCGAAAAGTCGACTCGTGGCCGCTGATGAATGGTGTTTTTCGATGAGAATGCTTAAATCACCACAATTCCTGGGTTTCTTTCCTTGAGCAAAGCAATGAATCGATCACTTTCCGCAGGACTGATAAATAGCTCGTCGTATGTATTGTAGTGAATGATGATGCCTCGAAAGGAAGTTGACATTTTTAACCCGGCATATAAACTGGTGTGTTTCTCAATTTTCCGGATCGATGGGTAAGGAATTCTTCGTTTAAAGACTAAACTCCGGCAATACAATGTGTCTTGTTCTAAGGTGTAATGTGTGGTTCTTATTGTACCTAGAATCAATGTTTGTTGAAGGATCAACACAAAAAATAGGGTGGTAGAATCCGACCAGTTTTCCATGTAGAGATTGTAAAGAACAGCGCCTAACATCCCGAAAAAGAGTAATCCCGTGATGACTTTCATTCCAAGATCAATACGCGTTCGAAAGAACGGTAGATCACTTTTCACGCGTTCGAATTACCACTTAAACAAAGGACGAGAAGACATGAGCGCATTCACTTCAGCTCGAACTTGTTTGATGACCTCTTCGTTGCCAATATTCATCAACACACGATCAATCAAATCAACGATTTGAGCCATTTCTCCTTCTTTCAATCCTCGGGACGTAATCGCAGATGTTCCAATGCGAATACCAGAAGTTACAAATGGAGATTCAGTATCGAATGGTACCATGTTCTTGTTTACGGTAATATCAGCCAAAACCAAGGCGTTTTCAGCATCTTTACCCGTAACACCTTTCGAACGCAAATCAATCAACATCGAGTGGTTTTCTGTACCACCAGAAACAATTTGATAGCCTTTATGCATGAATTCATTTGCCAAAACAGATGCATTTGTTTTGACCTGACGCATGTACGTTTTATATTCATCTGTTAGCGCTTCACCAAATGCTACCGCTTTTGATGCAATTACATGCTCCAATGGTCCACCTTGAATTCCAGGGAATACAGCGGCATCCAATAGAGCAGCCATTGACTTAGGATTGCCATTGTTCCATTTCAAACCAAAAGGATTGTCAAAGTTATGACGCATCATGATGATGCCGCCACGAGGTCCGCGCAATGTTTTGTGTGTTGTTGTCGTAACGATGTGGCAATGCTCGAGTGGGTCATTCAACAATCCTGCAGCGATTAAGCCCGCTGGATGTGAAATGTCTGCCAACACCAAAGCACCAATTTCATCTGCTACTTTTCGAATGCGGGCATAATCCCAATCTCGGCTATAAGCAGAAGCACCACAAATAATCATTTTTGGACGCTCCCGATGTGCCACTTCTTCCAACATATCATAATCAACCAAACCGGTTTCTTTCGTCACACCATAAAAAAATGGTTTATACAATTTACCGGAGAAATTTACCGGTGATCCATGAGTTAAGTGTCCACCATGTGAAAGGTCAAAACCTAAGATTTTATCTCCTGGTTGAAGACAAGCTAAAAATACGGCAGCATTTGCTTGAGCTCCAGAGTGTGGTTGAACATTCGCCCAGGTTGCTGTAAACAATTTACACAAGCGATCGATGGCCAATTGTTCTACCTTATCCACAACTTCACAGCCCCCGTAGTACCGTTTGCCAGGTAGTCCTTCTGCATATTTATTGGTCAGCACACTTCCCATGGCTTGCATGACTTGGTCACTGACAAAGTTTTCAGAGGCAATGAGTT
>CAMBMC010000219.1 GCA_945868555.1 Chitinophaga pinensis
ATGCTCCACTCCAAGCTTATCGGCTGTGCCAAGACATTCATGCCAATTAGAATAAAAAATAAAAAAGTAAGTCCCTTCATCAATCCCAATTTCTATTGTAGGAAGCGTCAACCATTTTTTCATCTGTGGCGGTTTTTAAGGCATAGTTGAATCCGCTATACACAGAGTAAGAGCCCACATTTCCATTTTTGTCTATCGCCAAAAAGCAACATTGAAGATTCGTCAAATCCTTGTGTTTCGCAATGATTCGATTGACAGCCTCCTTGCACGCCTCCATTGGAGAATAGCCATGACGCATCAATTCAACCACGGTATGACTTCCCGCGATACGAATGATCGCTTCACCCAATCCAGATGCACAGGCTGCACCCACCTCATTGTCTACAAATAATCCGGCACCAATTATTGGTGAATCACCCAATCGACCGTGCATTTTAAAAGCCCAACCACTTGTCGTGCAAGAACCTGCTAAATTTCCTTTTGAGTCCATGGCCAACATGCCAATCGTATCGTGATTTTCGTGATTGATTTCAGGCTTTTTGAATATGTCTTTGTTTTCCTTCTTCCATTTTTCATATTCCTTTTTCACTTCAGGAATCGGTGTTTTTATGGTTGCAAAACCACGATCCAGGGCAAACTTTTTCGCACCTGCACCCACCAGCATGACGTGTTGAGTAGTTTCCATGATTTCACGTGCAACAGAAATCGGATGAGCAATTCCCTCTAGAAATCCAACGGCTCCGCATCTTGATTCATGGTCCATGATGCACGCATCAAGGGTCACATGTCCATCTCGATCAGGCATCCCCCCAATTCCAACACTTCGGTTGGTGAGATCACTTTCGGTCACCCTGACACCTTTTTCAACGGCATCCAAAGCTGAACCTCCCTGCATAAGTACCTTCCACGCTTCAGTATTTGCTGCAATACCGTGGTTCCAAGTAGAAATCACAATGGGACCTTTCACC
Source organism: Chitinophaga pinensis (assembly GCA_945868555.1). GTDB lineage: Bacteria > Bacteroidota > Bacteroidia > Flavobacteriales_D > Crocinitomicaceae > M0103. Next base: position 969 of record CAMBMC010000219.1, read on the forward strand.
CTATCTTCAAAGGCAACACCAATCAATTCTGATGCTTGAGATGGTTTCACCAAACTAATTGCAGCCCCTGCCAATCCTAATTTTATAAAGTCACGCCGTTTTGTTCCCATTGCTCTTTAGTTTAATGTTGTCAACCACTTTTGGTAAATTTTCGCATAGCGTTGATGCCTTGCATAATCTGTTGCAAAATCGTGTCGCTTCGAAAAATCAGGTTTTGCCATCATAAAGATGTAATCGTGTTTTGTCGGGTTAAGCACAGCGTCGACCACATCAGCTGGCGGCACACATATCGGACCAGGAGGCAATCCCTTGTATAGATAAGTATTGTACGGACAGTCTCTATCCCGGTGCACATATAAAAGGCGCTGCACTCCATTCAACTCATCTCCCCAGCAAAACTTAAATGTTGGATCAGATTGCAATAAGATTCCTTGTTCGATCCGATTCAAGTACAATCCAGAAATTACCGGCCATTCATCTGCAATGACAGATTGTTCCGAATAGACAACACTCGCAAGGGTAACTGCTTCAGATGGACTTTTCAAACCTATTTTCTGCAACTTCAACATGCGTTCTGCCGTCCAGAACTTTTTGAATTCAGAGGCCATGCGCTCAACAAAAGCAGATTCATCTGTATCATAATACAATTTGTAGGTATTTGGAATAAACATCGCAGGGAATTGCTCTGGCGAAAATCCATATTTATTCATTGTTTCTTCATTCGACAAAAGCTTTACCAAGGCAGCAGAGTCGAGCATAATGCTTTTGCTGACTTTTCCTGCTATTTGCTGGATATCACGACAATTGTTAAAAGTAACATCCACCTCTATTTCGGCATTTCCATTCCCAGCCTCATTCAGCGTAAAGCCATTTAATAGATTTCTATATTGTGTCTTCGGATCGATTACATATTTACCTAAGGCAATTTTCGATTCATCCATACCCTTGTATTCAGCAACATCCTGAAAGGCATCAAGATCATCGATAATTCCCGCCTTACGCAGTTCGTTTGCCAATTGTAAGACAGATGTTTTCTCCTTAATGATGAAGGTCGCCTGTTTTTCGTTCACCGACTCTTTTCTACTTTTTAGGAACAAACCAATTTTCGGAAGGACAATCATTCCAACGATGAGTAACACTAATGCTACCGAGATAATTACAATTCTCTTTTTAGACATAACTGATAAATAATTTCATCTTCGCGTTTACCATTTAATCGAAACCAATCCTTTCGAACACCAACTTTAGTGAATCCTGCCTTTTCAAACAATTGAATGCTCTCCACATTGGATGCTTGAATAGAACATTGCACGTTGTATAGATCTAGGATTTTCATTGCATATTCAGTCATAAGTTGCAAAGCCTGAGAGGCATATCCTTTATTTCTTGCGGCCTTTTCACCGATTAAAATTCCAATAGACGCATTTCCATGGCGGAAATTGGCGTCATACAAATCAATTGCACCTATTGAATTTCCAGAATTCAACTCACAAATCATAAAACGCAATTGACCAGTCGAACGAATGTGCTGTTGTTGATCTATCAATTGCATGATTCCCTGCAGAGAGAAAGGCACCTCCGTATCGGTCACCTTCCAGTTTTCCGGATCATTTTCCCACAACATAAGTGTCGTAGCATCCGATGGTTCCACCGCACGAAGTATAATTTTATCTCCTCTTAACATCGGCTAAATTCAATAATCGTTGATCAATATCTTGATTTGAGTAGTTCGGTAAGGCAACGTAATCTTCTTTCAAATGTAGGTTAAAAACTTCCTTCAAAAGCGATTCCTGCTGTAATATTCGGAGTAAATCAGACAACTTCTTCACACGATCACCACATTCAAATAGATCAATCACAGGCGAAAGACATGTGTTTTTACCGACTTCAATGGCAGAATAATTCTCATAACAGCGCACAACTTCAGAACACGTGATGATTTTGTTTACTCGAACAAACAAGGTCGGTACTTTTTTCAATGACAGCGCTTTGAGTAAAGAACTAACATCGATCGATTCATCTTTCCCATTCACTTTTAAACTAAAAAACTGACCATCAACAAGACAAGCAACATGAGGAGGAATTTTGTCAGCATGCAGCACACAAAGAAAAAATCCAACTTGCAGTGCGTCAAGAGATGGAAGAGGAATTAATTCCGGAAAGGTAAACTCAGACATTTATTTCTCCTTCAAATACAAAAGTAGCTGGCCCTTGTAAGGTAATCTGTGAAAAGCTGTTGTCTACATGACGCGTAAAAGAAACGTGAACTTGTCCTCCAAGCACATCAACACAAACGGAATGATTTCCCTCTGAGAATGATTGTCCTTCTACAAGCGCACATGCAGTAGCGCCTGTTCCGCATGAAAGCGTTTCATCTTCGACTCCCCGTTCATAGGTGCGAATTGAAATGTGATTGGGAGAGATTTGCTTCACAAAATTGACATTGATGCCGACTTCACTAAAATCATCCGAGTACCGAATTTCTCGTCCTAATGTAAAAACATCCAAAGTTGGGAGATCTTGAACATGCTTCACATAATGTGGAGAACCCGTGTTCAAAACATGATCATTGCCATAATTCTCAATCAATTCAACAGAAGACATTTCCAAGGACACCTCATTGTTTATGATTCTAGCTGAATGAATCCCATCGATCGCTATGAACTTGAACTCATCTTGATGTGCATGGTTTCGCGCATAAAACTGAACAGCACAGCGGGCGCCATTTCCACAAAAACTCTTTGATCCATCTGAGTTGTAATAGTCCGCCTCAAAATCCAAGCTTGGATGTGAATGAATTAGAATTAAGCCATCTGCTCCGATGCCAAAGCGACGATCACAAAGCTGTTGAACATGCTGAATATCCAAAATGGAGTAGTCGCCACTTAAATTATCAATCATGATAAAATCGTTGCCTGTCCCTTGATATTTGTGAAAAGGTATTTTCATATTTTTGAATGCAGAACGAAATTAAGTGTTTTCGATGAATTGCTTTCCTGCATGGCTTAACATTCTTTAACAGGGGGCAATTAACAAAAAAAACAGTGATTCGTTAATCTTGCAGTTTGAACCCGTAAATAGTAAAGAAAATGAAAAACAACTTCAAAATTGTTGGTTTGGGATTGTTGGGCGGAATGATCCCTTTTTGCGCGTATTTAATGCTTTCTCAGCCAGATTACGCGTTGTTATCGGACGAAGTAATTGATGGGAACCGAATCAATGCCAGGGCGGTAAATTTTGACGGAAGTGCCGGATTGGGTGTTGATTTAACTACGGCCTCCGAAAACACGATTAACTCTGTGGTGCATGTTACTACAAAAGTTGTGCAAACGACCTTTCAGCGCGATCCATTTCAAGAGTTTTTCTATGGCCCAGGTGCTGGAGGGCGAGAATTTAAACAATTTGGATCAGGCTCGGGCTCAGGTGTGATCGTTTCCTCTCAAGGTTATATCGTTACGAACAACCACGTTATTGAAAATGCGAATGAGATTGAAGTAATCTTAAATGACAACTCTAAATATACGGCGAAGTTAATCGGTGCTGATCCATCCACAGACATTGCTGTATTAAAAATTGAAGGAGAAAATTTCCAACCCATTTCCCTAGGAAACAGTGATGACCTTAGAATCGGCGAATGGGTGTTGGCGGTGGGAAATCCATTTAACCTGACTTCTACCGTTACTGCAGGTATCGTTTCTGCGAAAGCGCGCAACATAAATCTGCTTTCTGACCGAACCAATCCGAATGTCGTACCCATAGAATCATTTATTCAAACAGATGCCGCAGTAAATCCTGGGAATAGCGGTGGTGCATTGGTCAATACACGAGGAGAACTCGTTGGAATCAACACTGCCATTGCTTCTCAAACAGGAAGTTATGCTGGCTACTCATTTGCAGTTCCCGTTAATT